>JAUZRX010000075.1 GCA_030949985.1 Acidobacteriota bacterium | reverse complement strand
ATCGAAACTACGCACCTCGACCTTGTCGCTGTGCTCCGAAAGAACCGTCGTGATCGCCGCCGTCAGCGTCGTCTTTCCGTGGTCCACGTGACCAATCGTACCGACGTTCACGTGGGGCTTCGTACGCTCGAACTTTTCCTTAGCCATCGGATTCCTCCGGCCTTCGTGCGCCCCGGGCAACGCCTGCCGGGGTCTGACGGCCCGCGGCGGAGCCGCAGGCGGATCGTTGCAACTGGAGCCCATGACCAGACTCGAACTGGTGACCTCCTCCTTACCAAGGAGGTGCTCTACCGACTGAGCTACATGGGCCCTACCTGGTCTCCTGAGTTCTTCCCGCCGTCGCCGCGGGAGCATCCGGTCCCGTGCACCCTGCCGCTTCGGCCCATCTGGAGCGGGAAACGGGGCTCGAACCCGCGACCCTCAGCTTGGAAGGCTGATGCTCTACCAACTGAGCTATTCCCGCCTTGTTCTCCTGTCCGTCCATGCTTCCGCGCTTCTACAAGAATCGGTGCTGTGGGGCTTTGCCCCGGCTCGTGCCTCGAGGTGGTGGAGGGGAGAGGATTCGAACCTCTGAAGTCGTACGACGGCAGATTTACAGTCTGCTCCCTTTGGCCACTTGGGTACCCCTCCAACATGGGAGCCCCGAGCGCACAGTGAAGACGGGACGAACAACCCCCGCCGGGTTGAAGCGACCCGCCCTTCATTTCTGCTCTCCGGGGCGTTCTCCTCTTTCCTTCGTCGGCCTTTCGAGCTGATTCCGCCCCAACCCTATGTGGAGCTGGCGAAGGGACTCGAACCCCCGACCGGCTGATTACAAATCAGCTGCTCTTCCAGCTGAGCTACGCCAGCCCAGCAAACGCGGGGATGCTAGCAGTGGCCCGGGGAGCCGTCAAGGCTATTTGCGAAAAAATAAGATGGCGGTCGCATCAAGCGCCGTGCCGACGACGCTGGCGATCGGCTTCGACCAGGAGGATGCCCGCCGCCACCGAGACGTTGAGCGAGCCCACCTCCTCCCGAATGGGAATCGTCACCCGCACGGGACAGCGCTTGAGCACCGAGGGGCGAATCCCCTTCTCCTCGGCCCCGGCCACCAGCACCACGCCCCCGGCCAGGGGAGCCTCCCAGTAGGGCACCCCCCCCCGAGTCTCGAGGGCCACGGGGACGATGTCGTCGTCGGCCAGTGCCTCGAGCAGGCGGGAGAGATTACCGGCTCGAGCCACCGGGAGCAGGTCGATCCCGCCTTCGGCGGTCCGGCGTACGGCAGGCGAAAGCCCGGCCGCCCGGTGACCGGGCAGGAACAGGCCGTGAGCCCCGACCGCCGCCGCCGTCCGGATGATCGCCCCCAGGTTCCGTGGATCGGAAACCGAGTCGATGGCCACCAGCAGGGGACGCTCCGGCAGGGTCTCGACCAGTTCCGCAGCGGTCAGCAACTCGGTCTCCGCCAACCGGGCCGCGATGCCCTGGTGCCGCACCCCCCCGGCCAGACGCTCGATCGCCTCCCGGGGCACCTGCCCGTGGGGCACGCCGGCCTTCCGGGCCAGGGCCACGATCTGCCGGGTGCGTTCGTCCCGCTGCCCCCGGGCCAGCAAGACCTTCTCGACCCTTCTCGGCGAGTTCAGCAAGGCGCCGCGGACGGCATGAAAGCCCAACGCCAGGCCCTCGCGAAGCTCCGGCTCGGCACGACGCCGGCGTGGCGGGCGAGTGCCCATCAGCCGCCGACCAGGGTCGCCACGGCCTGGCAGCCCACCCCGGCTCCCGCAGCCAGCCCACCGAGCCCCTCGGTACGCTTGCCCTTGACGGATACGGCCCCCGGATGCAGGCCGAGGATCTCGGCCAAACGGGCGCGAATCGCCTCCCGGTGAGGAGCGAGCTTGGGCTTGTCCACGATCACCACCGCATCGACGCCCGTCGGTCGCCAACCCCTCCGACGAAGATGCTCGACGGTCTCCCGCAGCAGATCCGGCCCGGGCATGTTCCGGCAGCGGGGATCGTTGTCGGGAAAGAGCATGCCGATATCCCCCGCGCCGGCGGCACCGAGCAGGGCGTCGGCCACCGCGTGGGAAAGGGGATCGCCGTCGGAATGTCCCTCCGGCCCGAAATCCGGGGTCAACTCCACGCCCACGAGGCGGAAGGGCCTGCCTTTCTTCAGCGGATGGACATCCCACCCAAAGCCGACCCGTGGTAGCTGCATCTCCATCTCCTCGATGCCCCCCTCGCCTTCCCGGGAGGCGTCGAACCGGGCCCTGGCCCGGGCCAGATCTCCGGGCCAGGTGATCTTGAAGTTCTCCGCTTCGCCCTCGACCAGCGCCACCTCGCGACCCAGGCGCCTGACCATCGAGCCGTCATCCGAGGCATCCCAGTCGGCGGGGGCCTGCCCGTGAGCCTCGAGCAGCCAATCGCGATCGAAGGCCTGGGGCGTCTGCACCGCGCGCACGGCGTCCCGGGCCAGCACCTGCCCCACGCGGCCCCGCTCGGCCGTCACCAGGGTGTCCCCCACCGGCAGGACCGGCACAGCCGCCCCCGAACGCCGAGCCGCCCCGAGCACACGCAGGGCCAACTCGCGGGAGACGAAGGGCCGCGCCAGGTCGTGCACCATCACCCAGCGGGCTCCCGCTGTTTGCTCCAGCCCACGCAGCACCGAGTCCCGCCGACGGGCCCCGCCCACGGTGGAGACCACGTCGACCGCCAGATCGGCGCAGGCTCGCGTGATCGCCCCGGCCTGGCCGGGATCGGCGGGCAACACCAGCACCAGCCGGTACACGTCATCGAGGGAGGAGAAAACAGCGGCGGACCAGGCCACCAGCGGACGACCTCCGAGGGTGACCAGGGCCTTGGATCGCCCGGCACCCAGCCGGGTACCGCTGCCGGCCCCCAGCAGGATCACCGCGACGTCTGCGGCCATCAGAACTCCATCAACTCCTTTTCCTTGGCCTTGGCCAGTTCGTCGACCTTGGCCACGAATTCGTTGGTCAGCTTCTGCACCTGGTCCAGGCAACGCCTGGCGTCATCCTCCGAGACCGCCGAGTCGTCGTCTTTTTCGAGCGAACGAATCTCGTCGTTGGCGTCGCGCCGGATGTGGCGCACGGCGGTCCGCCCTTCCTCGGCGATCTGGCCGACCCGTTTGACCAGCTGCTTGCGACGCTCCTCGGTCAGCGGCGGGATGGGGATGCGCACCACCTTGCCGTCGTTGCTCGGGTTGAGGCCCAGGTCGGCGGCCAGGATCGCCCGCTCCACGTCCCCCAGAATCGACGGGTCGAAGGGCTGGGCGACGATCAGGCCCGGGTCGGGAATGGCCAGCTTGCAGGTCTGGTTGAGCGGCGTGGACTGGCCGTAGTAGTCCACCGTCACCCCGTCGAGAATCGCCAGGCTGGCTCGCCCGGTCCTCAGGGAAGCCAGGTCTCGGCGCACCGAGTCGACCGTCTGTTCCATCCTTTCGCGGGCTCGCTTGATGACGTCATCCAACATGGCGGCAGCTCCTCGGGCACGACGCGTGGGCGCCATGCTCCCCATCCAGGCTAAGTGCTCGTCACGACCGACCCGATCCGTCGGCCCTGGAGGAGGGCCAGGATATTGCCTTCCTCGAGCAGGTTGAAGACCACGATCGGCAGGTTGTTGTCCATGCACAGGGAGATCGCCGTGGCATCCATCACACCGATCCCCCGCCGCAACACCTCGCGGTAGGTCAATTCGGCGATGAACCGGGCGTCGTCGTGGCTTTTCGGATCTTTGTCGTAGACGCCATCGACCTTGGTCGCCTTGAGCAGGACATCGGCCCGCAACTCCATCGCCCGGAGCGCCGCGGCCGTATCGGTGGTGAAGTACGGGTTGCCGGTGCCGGCGGCGAGGATCACCACCCTCCCCTTTTCCAGGTGGCGCATCGCCCGCCGCCGAATGAAAGGCTCGGCGACCTGGTCCATCTTGATCGCCGACAGGACCCGGGTCTCGACGCCGATGCCCTCGAGAGCGTCCTGAAACGCCAGGGAGTTGATCACGGTCGAGAGCATCCCCATGTGATCGCCGGTGACCCGGTCGACACCGCCCCGCGCCGCCGCGGAGACACCGCGGAAGATGTTCCCTCCACCGATCACCACGCCGAGCTCGACGCCCAGCGCGCGCACATCGGCGATTTCCTTCGCGATGCGGGTGACCACATCGGGATCGATGCCGAAGCTCTGCTCGCCGAGAAGGGCTTCCCCGCTGAGCTTGAGCAGAACCCTGCGATAGGGGATCTCCGGTGCCGTCATGGCTCTTCTCCGGCTGCGGTCCCGCCCCCTGAAGGCTACTTACCGAGTTCGTAGCGGACGAAACGGGCGATCTGCATGTTCTCGCCCAACTTGGCAATGGCCTCGGTGAGCAGGTCCTTTACGGTCTTGTCCGGATCCTTGATGAAGCCCTGTTCGAGCAGACAGTTTTCACTGTAGAACTTTTCCATCTTGCCGGTGACGATCTTCTCCAGCACGGCTTCGGGCTTGCCCGACTCCTTCATCTGCTCGAGGTAGATCTTCTTTTCGTGCTCGATCTCCGCTTCGGAGACGTCCTCGCGGGCGACCCAACGAGGCTGGGCGGCGGCCACGTGCATCGCCAGGTCGCGCACCAGGGCCTGGAAGTCGTCCGTCCGGGCCACGAAATCGGTCTCGCAGTTGACCTCGATCAGCACACCCACCCGGCTTCCCGGATGGATATAGGCGTAGACCATGCCTTCGGAAGTTTCGCGGCCGGCCTTCTTGGCGGCGGAGGAAAGCCCCTTCTTGCGGAGAAAGTCGACGGCGGCGTCGAAATCGCCCCCGGTCTCGGTCAGGGCCTTCTTGCAATCCATCATTCCAGCTCCGGTCATCGAGCGGAGCTTCTTCACATCCTGGGCAGTTACCGACATTTCCATTCCTCTACGCGGCCCGGCGACGCGGGCCTTTCAAAGCGATGGCGGCTCCGGAAAGCCGCCAGTAGCTGTGGGTCGTCCGGAAATCAGGC
Source organism: Acidobacteriota bacterium (assembly GCA_030949985.1). Taxonomy (NCBI): domain Bacteria; kingdom Pseudomonadati; phylum Acidobacteriota; species Acidobacteriota bacterium. The sequence goes on along the minus strand of JAUZRX010000075.1, from coordinate 18,363 downwards.
CTCGGCTTCCGGGGCCGGCTCCGGGGCCGCGGGCGGTGGCGCCGCCTCTTCGGCACCCGCCGGAGCCGCGGGAGCCGGCTCGGTCGGTGCCTTGGCGGGGGCGGCCCCTTCGCGACCCGCGGCGCCACGGCGCCGGGGAGAGCGCGACGAGCGCTCGGGCCGGCTGGCCCGCCACTGGTTGCGCCCCTCGATGATGGCGTCGGCGATCTTCGTCGCGAACAGTTCGATGGAACGGATCGCATCGTCGTTGGCCGGAATCGGAAAATCGATGTTGTTCGGGTCGGCGTTGGTGTCGATCAGGCCGATGACCGGGATCTTCAGCCGGTTGGCCTCGGCCACCGCGATGTGCTCCCGACGGGTATCGACCACGAAGAGGGCATCCGGTCGTCGCGTCATCTCCTTGATTCCCGCCAGCACGTGCTCGAGCCGGGAACGCTTTTTGATCAGGCCGAGGCGCTCCTTCTTGGTCAGGTGAGCGAAACGGGGATCGGACTCGGCGTTTTCCAGGGTCCGCATCTTGTCGACGGACTTTTTCACCGTGTTCCAGTTGGTCATCAATCCACCCAGCCAGCGCTGGTGGATGTAGTACATCTCGCAGCGGGCGGCCTCGCGGACGATGATTTCCTGGGCCTGGCGCTTGGTGCCCACGAAGAGGATCGTCTTCCCCGCGGCGGCCAGGTCATGGACGAAGTTCAGGGCCTCCCGGAAGAGCACGAGGGTCTTCTGCAGATCGATGATGTAGACACCGCCCCGGAGCCCGAAGATGTAGGGCTTCATGCGCGGATCCCAGTGGGCCTTCTGGTGACCGAAATGGGCGCCGGCTTCGAGGAGTTCCCTCAGGGAGACGGACAGGTTTTTTTCCACGATTCCTCCAGTCAGGCGCAGACCTGGGCGGGTCCGCCACCTTGGGTTGTCGCCAGAAGGCCTGGCCAAGCGCAAGCGGCCGCTCGGGGGCGGCCGCCATGGTCATCAGCGCTTGGAGAACTGGAAGCGCGCCCGGGCGCCTTTCTGGCCGTATTTCTTGCGCTCCACCTCGCGGGCGTCACGGGTCAACAGGCCCTCTTTCTTGAGAGCCGGCTTGAGTTCCGCGTCGAAAGCCACGAGAGCGCGGGCAATGCCGAGACGGAAAGCACCGGCCTGTCCGGTCAGCCCCCCGCCGCGAATATTCGCAATGATGTCGAACTTGCCGTCCTGCTCGGTCACGGCGAGAGGCTGCTTGATGTCCTCGCGGGCCGTGGCAGAAAGGAAATAGTTGTCGAAGGGCCGATTGTTGACCCTGATTTCACCGTTTCCGGGACGCAGGTAGACCCGCGCGACCGCGGCCTTTCGACGTCCTGTGCCGTTCCACTGGGTGGTGGTCATCGAGTTGATCTCCTGCGCTCTCAACCGTGAATCTCGAGGGAGCGGGGTTTCTGCGCCTGGTGGGGATGATCGCCGCCCTTGTAGACCTTCAGCTTGGTGTACATCTTCCGGCCCAGGGGGCCCTTGGGCAGCATGCGCTTGATCGCCAGCTCGATCACCCGTTCGGGCTTTTTCGCCAGCATCTCCCGGGCCGTAGCCTCCTTCAGCCCCCCGGGATGACCGGTGTGGCGGTAGTAGATCTTCTCGTCCTGCTTGCGGCCGGTCAGCTTGACCTTGTCCGCGTTGACCACGATCACGTGATCTCCGGTATCGAGAAAAGGCGTGAAGTAGGGCTTGTGCTTGCCGCGCAGCCTCGAGGCGACCTCGCTGGCCAGGCGGCCGAGGGGCTTGTCGGCGGCGTCCACGACCCACCAGTCACGATGAATATCGGAGGGCGAGGGAACAAAGGTCTTCATGGCACTCCAGTCCTTCCTGGATCCCGTGTCCGGGAAGTTCCTCGACGGAACTTGTCTTCCTGACACCGCGCCGGTGTGGCGAGGGTCGAGCGGGGCCACACAAGCCCGGCCCGGTCAAAGTCTTTCCCACCAATAAGATGAAGGGAAAGCCGTGCCCTTCGGCGGCGGCGGGCCGCACGAAACACGACAGGGCCTCCCGCGCGCCTGCGGTGCGCGGAAAGTCGCAAGAGACTACCCGCGGCCTTTCGAGGTGTCAAGCTCGAGGCGGACTTCTTCCCGCCTCCCGCGGCGCTCTTCCCCTCCCGCGGGGCGTGACGCCCCCCCTCGACGGTCTCTCGCAGTACACTTCCGCCAACGTACCCCCATGGAGGCCTGCGATGAAAAGCTTCGTCCCGGCCTGGATCGGGCTTCTCGCCGGACTCCTGGCCCCTTTCGCCCTCGCTGCGCCCGCCGGCCCGGCTTCCTCGAACGATGAGCAGCTCGTGCGCATCGAGCGAAAAGGACGCGAAGACGCCGAAGTCCTCCGCTCCCGGGGGCTGCCGGTCGTGATGGAACTCTCGTCATGCCTGCTGATGCGCGGCGGACCGGACGCCGCGCGGCAGGCCGCAAGGCTCGGCTACCGGACCCGCGTACTCGATGAAGCCGCCGCCGGCACGCCCTACCTGGTCATCGGGCTGCGTCCCGACTCGGACCTCGAGGCGGTGGCGGCGGCGGGCACCCGGCTGCTCGAGGAGGAAAACTGGATCCTGATTCGCCTCGATCCGGGTGGCGGCGGCCGCCAGCTGGACGCGGCCCGGGTCTTCGTCACCCCCGTTCCGCTCGCCCCGCTGACCTGGCCCCGCCCCACTCCCCGACGAGATGCCGCGGCCATGGAGGACGCGGCGGGGCCGGACCCCGTCGTGCAGAAGATCGTCGCCTCGGTGGACGAAGCGGAAATCGACCGCTTCTTCAGCGACCTGACCGGCAATCCGCCGACGGGGAGCCGCTACTCGCTCGGACAGGGATGCCGGGACGCCGGGCAATACTGTTTCGACACCTATCGCGCTCTCGGCATACCCGCCCGGTACGACGACTGGAACCCGTCTCACGCTCCGAACGTGATCGGCGAGTTGAGCGGCGCGGTGACCCCCGATTCGATCTATATCGTCGTCGGTCACCTGGACGACCTGCCCTCCTCCGGCCCCGCTCCCGGCGCCGACGACAACGCCTCGGGATCGGTCAATGTGCTGGAGTCGGCGCGGGTCCTCAGTTGCTGGGGCGTGAAGAACACGGTGCGCTTCCTCAACGCCACCGGGGAGGAGCAGGGCCTCAAGGGCTCCCACGCCTACGCCCAGGCCGCCCTGGACCAGGGGGAGAAGATCCTCGGGGTGATCAACATGGACATGATCGCCTGGGAGGGTGACGGGCTGCCCCAGCCGGAGGATCTGGACATCAACTTCAATGGTCCGTCCGAGTGGCTGGGCCGGCTTTTCGCCGACAGCGCCACCCTCTACGACACCGGGCTGGTGGTGGACGCCTTCTACTGCCCGAGCCTGACCGCCTCCGACCACTACGCTTTCTGGCAGCGGGGCTACGACGCCATCTGCGGCATCACCGACAACGAAAACTATTGCGGCCATGGGGGCAACTATCCCCACTACCACACCTCCGACGACACCATCGCCAACTGCGGGGACCTCTCGTTCTTCTATTCGGTGGTACGCACCTCGGTGGCCACCCTGGCCGAGTTGGCCGAACCGTTCAAGATCACCTTTGCCGACAGCGCCTTCGCTTGCCAGGGCGAGGCCCGGATACTCGTCGCCGACAGGGATCTGAATGCCGACCCGGGGCTCCAGGAAACCGTGACCATCCCGGTCTGGAGCAGTACGGAGCCCGACCCCGAACAGGTGGTGCTGACCGAGCGCAGCGCGGACTCGATGATCTTCGAGGGGACGATTCCCCTCTCGAGTGCGCCACCCGTGACGGGTGACGGCCGGCTCTCCGTCGGGGAGGGCGACATCCTCGAAGCCCGGTACGTCGACGCCCTGGATTGCGACGGCAGCCCTGACGTGGAGTACATGGCCTCGGCCGTGGTGGATTGCAGCGCCCCCCTGATCAGCAACGTCCACGAAACCGACCTGACCGACGTCAGCGCGGTCATCGCCTGGACCACCGACGAGACCGCGGACAGCGTGGTCGTCTGGGGCGAGACCACGCCGCCCTCCCAGACGACGTCGGCCGAAGCCCCTGTCACCGACCACCGGGTGCCGCTCGAGGGGCTGCGGGAGTGCACCGTCTACTACTACGAGGTGCAGTCGACGGATCCGGCAGGCAACCTGGCGGTGGCCAACGACGGAGGACGCTACTACCACTTCGAAACTCTCGGCGACTTCGGCGACGGACTGCAGGCCTGCCACACCGGTCAGGTCAGCATCGACGAGGCGGTCTATTCCTGCGCCGGCACGGTGAGTTTCAGCGTAGTCGACCTGGACCTCAATGGTGACCCCGAAACCGTCGACACCGCCCGCCTCGAGGTGACCAGCACCACGGAGACCCTCACCGAGTGGGTCACCGTCACTGAAACCGACGTGAATTCCTCCCGCTTTACCGGATCGATCCCCACGGCGGCGGGAGCACCCCAGGCCGACGGCCGGCTCCAGGTGGCGGAGGGAGACACCATCACCGTCACCTACCACGACGCCGACGACGGCACAGGTCTGGCGTCCCTGGCCTACGACACCGCGGGCGTCGACTGTAGGGGACCGGTGATCCGCAACCTGCGGATCGAAAACCTGACCAACGCCCGGGCCCATGTACGGTTCGAAACGGACGAGCCGGGGGACAGCCTGGTGGAATGGGGACCGACCCCCGCCCTCGGCCGCAGCACCAGCGACTCGGGGCGGGTCACCTCCCACGACCTGCTGCTCAACGACTTCGACTCGTGTGACGCCATCTACTTCCGGGTCCGTTCCAGTGACCAGTTCGGCACCACCGGCAGCGCCACCGGTCCCGACGGCCCCTTCGCCTTCCAGGCTTCCACCATCCCGGGACTGTACTGGCGGGACAACTTCGAAAGCGGCTCCGCGGGCTGGTCCCTCGAGGGCGAGTGGGAAATCGGTCCGCCCACGGGAGCCGGGGGCTCCGCCGGCCCCCCCGACCCCGTTGGTGCCTACAACAACTCCGCCCTGCTCGGCCACGACCTGGCAGGCAGCGGCCTCTATCCCGGCGACTACGAGGCCTCGATCGACGAGAGCGCCGAGAGCCCGCCCCAGAACGCCACCCCATGGCGCAACACCAAGGTGTTGCTCTACCGCAAGCTGAGCGCCGGCCCCGGGGACGAGGCGTCGATCTGGCTCTGGGCCGGCCCGGGAAGACTGCTCTACAACTCCGCCGGTGATCCGGTGCAGGACGACGACTTCCAGCTGGTCACCTTCGACGTGGGCCCCCTGGCCGACGGCCGTCCCTCGGTGTGGCTCGAGTTCCGCCAGTCATCGGACGGCGCGGGACAGTATGCGGGCTGGAACGTGGACGACCTGATCTTCAAGGACGGCTCGCTTCCCGACTACGGCCCTTGCGGCGGTTGCAGCCGGGCGCCGGCGTTCGGCGGCGTCACCGGGGCCGACGACGACGACGCCTGCGCGGCCGGCGGTGTGACGGTGAGCTGGGATACGGCCGTGGCCTGGGGCAGCGGCGGAGGCGGCACCTTCGCGGTCTACCGGGACACGGACCCCGTTTTCACGCCGTCGGCGGCGAACCTGGTCGCCTCGGGCCTTGCCGGCCTGTCCTACAACGACACCACGGCACCCGCGGACCAGCCCGTGTACTACATGGTGCGCGCAGAGAACGACGAGAGCTGTGGCAGCGGCCCGGCCAACAGCGGCCTGGTCGACGGCAACCAGGTCCGGGCACAGGCCACCGACCGCTCCTCGAGCCCCGTGCCGCCGGCCGTGACCGGGCTCGAGGTCCGTCTCGTCGGAGCGGGAGCCCACCTGCGCCTCCGCTGGCAGGCCGCCGCCGACGCCACGCGTTACAAGGTGCTGCGCTCGTTGACGCCGGAGCCCGCCGACTTCGCCGAATGGGCCGGTACGACCCGGCTCTACCATGACGACCTGGGAGCCGGCGCGAATCGCGAAACCTACTATTACCTGATCCGCGCCGTCGGCGCCTGCGGGCAGGACGGCCCCCTCTGATCGGCCAAGCGCCCGGCTGACCGCCCTCAGCCCCCCATGCCCTGGCGGAGGTTGACGGCGTCGAAGCCCAGGCGGCGCAGGTGACGGGCGAGCCAGGCGCTACGCAGGCCGTGCTCACAGACCACCACGTAGCTCCGATCCGGGTCGAGGGTCTCGAAATCGGCCCGCGCCGCGGAGGGGTCGATCTCGAGCGCCCCCTCGAAAGGCGCCGCGCGACGCAGAGCCTCGGCGCGAATGTCGATCACCAGGGCATCGGGAGGGATCACCTCCACTTCGCCTTCCACGTCGTCGGCAGGCAGCGGCGCCGGCAGGTCATGGCGCACCGCCATGCGTGCGGCCTCGGTGGCGTCGAAGGGCACCAGCGCGGTGGCCTCGTCCACCTGGGACCGTCCCGCCCCCGTCGCGGGTTTGCGTGGCACCAACGCACAGTACTCCGGCACGCCGGCACAGAGGTCGTGGGTGCCGATCTCCCGGGATCGGGCGATGATCTCTTCCTTGTTGAATCCCACCAGCGGACGCAGCATGCCGACCCGCCGAGGAGAGCCCAGGGCCCGCAGGTTGCGCAGGGTCTGGGAGGAGACCTGGCCCAGGGCCTCGCCGGTGATCACCGCATGGGCGCGCACCCGCTGGGCCAGCGCCTCCCCCACCGCGTACATCACCCGTTTGAGCACGAGCTGGCGCAGAGCCTCGGGAACCCGGGCGACGATCAACTCGGCCACCGCCTCGAAGGGCAGCACGTAAAGCCGCGACGGACTGCCCGCCGACCAGAGGCGGCTGAGGGTATTGGCGATTTTCAGCACGGCCCGTTCGTGACGTACGCCGCCGAGGCGGCAGAAGACGTAATCCAGCCCCACCCCCCGCCGCAACATCATCCACGCCGCCACCGCCGAGTCGAAGCCCCCCGACAGCAATACCACGGCCCGGCCCTCGACTCCCACGGGCAGCCCCCCCGGGCCCATCATGCGGGAAGTGAAAAAGCGCACCTTGCCGCCACGCACCTCCACCTGGGCGGTGACCTCGGGAGCCGTCAGATCCACCCTGCCGTACTCCATCAAGCGCTCGCCGAGCTGTTCGTTGACGGCCTGGGAGCCGAGGCCGGCCACACCCCGCACCTTGGCGCGCACCGCGAAACCGCGGCCCCGCACCTCGTCACGAAACAGCGCCTCGCCTCTTGCCAGCAAGGTGTCGAGCCCGGCGTAGGGCTCCTCGATGCACGGCGAGAGGGAGTGCACGCCGAAGACCCGGCGGGCGATCTCGAAGGCCCGCGCATCATCGGCCTCGAGGTAGATCCGCACGTGATCACGGTGGACCCGTGCCGGCACGGCCTCGCGTTGGAGGCCCGCACGGAGATTCTCGACCAGGCGGCGGGTGAAGCGGGAGCGGGTGCGCGGCGCCTTGGTGACGATATCGGAAGAAATGCGGATCAGCGCCTTCATCGCACCGACACCACCGCCTAGTGCCCCACCAGGGCGAGGTAGACGGCCTTGATCGCGTGCAGGCGGTTTTCCGCCTGGTCGAAGATCACCGAGCGCTCGTGGTCGGCCACCGTGTCGGTCACCTCCTCCCCGCGATGGGCCGGCAGGCAGTGCATGAACACCGCCTCGGCCGAGGCCAGGGAGAAGAGCGCGTCATTCACCTGATACGGCGCGAACAGGGCCCGCCGGGCCTGCGCCTCGTCCTCCTGTCCCATGGAAGCCCAGACATCGGTGTAGACCGCGTCGGCACCACTCACGCCCTCCCGGATGTCGGAGGTGTAGAGCACTTCCCCGCCGTGGGCCGCCGCCAACTCCCGGGCCCGGTCGAAAACCCGCAGGTTGGGCTCGAAGCCCCGGGGTCCGACGACGCTGATCTTCATCCCCGACAGAGCGCCGCCGACCAGCAGCGAATGGGCCACGTTGTTGCCATCGCCCACGTAGGCCAGATGCCTGCCGGCCAGGTCACCGAAACGCTGCCGAAGGGTCAGCAGGTCCGCCAGGGCCTGGCAGGGATGCAGCAGGTCCGTGAGCAGGTTGACGACCGGCACGGACGCGACCTCGGCGGTTTCTTCCACCAGGCGATGCGAGAACGTGCGCATGCAGATGATGTCGACCCAGCGCTCGAGATTGCGCGCCACATCCGCCACGGTCTCCCGTTTGCCGATGCGCCCCATCTCGGGGGTCTGGGTCACCGCCGTACCGCCGAGTTGGGCCAGGCCGACCTCGCCGGTGACACGGGTGCGCAGCGAGGGTTTCTCGAAATAGAGAAAAGCGGTCTTGCCCCGCAGGGCGTCGGCATAGGCACCGGGCTGCCGCGCCACCTGCCGGGCCAGATCGAGCAGTGAGCCGAGTTCGTCGGCCTTCCAGTCCCACAGGGCGACCAGGTCACGTCCCTTCATCGCTTGGTCTCCGGGGCCGCGGGGGCCCGCAGAAAGGGGGGAGCCGGAAGGCTCCCCCGATCACTGAAGATCAGAGAAAGTCCCCGAGCACCTCGGCCAGGTCGAGCGGACCCTTCTCCTCGAGGCTGTACGTGGCGCGTACCGCCGGCTTGGGGAAATCCATCAACCGCCGCAGATCGATGGGAGTGCCGATGACGTAGGCGTCCACGGCGGAGGCCGCAGCCTCGAGGGTCTGCTGCAGGTCGGCCACCTGCTGATCCGAGTAGCCCATCGCCGGCAGCACCGCACCCGTCTCCGGGTACTTGGCGTAGGTCGCCGCGATGGACCCCACGGCCCAGGGCCGGGGGTCGACGATCTCGACGACGCCCGCCTGACGGGCGACGACCACCCCCGCGCCGAACTTCATCCCACCGTGGGTCAGGGTCGGTCCGTCTTCGATCACCAGAACCCGCTTACCGGCCAGCTCGGCGCCCTCTTCGAGCACCACCGGCGACGCGGCACGGATCACCCGGGCCCGGGGATTGAGCCGCCGCAGGTTGGCCTCCACCCGGGCCACGGCGTCCTCGTCGGCGGAGTCGATCTTGTTGATCACGAAGACATCGGCCTTGCGGGCGTTGGCCTCGCCGGGGTGATACAGCTCTTCGTGGCCCGGTCGCAGGGGGTCGACCACCACGATGTGAAGGTCGGGCACGTAGAACGGCAGGTCGTTGTTGCCGCCGTCCCAGAGAATCACATCGGCTTCCTGTTCCGCCCGGCGGAGAATCTCCTCGTAGTCGACACCGGCGAAGACCAGGTTGCCCACCGCCACGTGGGGTTCGTATTCCTCGCGCTCCTCGATGGTGCACTTGTGCCGGTCCATGTCCTCGAGGGTGGCGAAACGCTGGCAGCGCTGGGCCGCCAGGTCACCGTAGGGCATGGGATGCCGAATCACCGCCACCCGGCGTCCCCCTTCGCGCAACAAGCGGGCGATCTTGCGGGAGGTCTGACTCTTCCCGCAGCCGGTGCGCACGGCGCAGACCGAGATCACCGGTTTGCTGGAACGGATCTCGGTAGCCGCGGGACCGAGGATGCGAAAGTCGGCTCCGGCCGCCAGCACGCGGCTGGCCAGGTGCATGACAGTCTCGTGGGCCACGTCCGAGTAGGCGTGGATCACCTCGTCGGCCTTCGACTCGGCGATCAGCTGCTCCAGGTCGGCCTCGTCACGGATCGGAATCCCCTCGGGATAGTCTGCCCCGGCCAGTTCCGCCGGATAGACCCGTCCGTCGATGTCGGGAATCTGGGTGGCGGTGAAGGCGACGACCCGCAGGTCCGTGCGCCCCCTGAGCGCCACGTTGAAATTGTGGAAGTCGCGACCGGCGGCGCCGGCGATGATGATCCGTCTCTGGGCCATCGAACCCTCTTCCCGCCGCAGGTGGATCCACGGCGTCGGAGCTGGGGGGGAACCCTCGAGGCGGACAGGTTAACGCGCTTTCAGGCCTTGCGCCGCTCGAGTTCGTCCACCTCGAGACCCAGTTCCGCAGCCGCCGCGGCCAGGTCGCCGCCGTGGCGACCGAGGGCGTGGGAGATGCGCATTTTCTCGGCGGCGGCGGCCGCCTGCCGCACCGTCTCGTCGAGCGTGCCGTCCAGACTGACCAGCCGGGAGAGGGCCAAGAGGTCTGGATCTTCGACCCGGGCCCGCAATTCCAGGTCGGCGGGCTGGATCTCGTCCCCCTGGGCCAGCACCGCCGCCCGCTCGAGTTCGTTTTCCAGCTCGCGTACGTTGCCCGGCCAGCGGTAGGCCACCAGCCGCTCCATGGCCGGGGGAGAGACCCGCAGCCCGGGCCGGCCGAGCTTCTCCGCCAGGCGATCGAGAATGAAGTTCACCAGCAGGGGGATGTCTTCCGGCCGCTCGCGCAGGGACGGCAGGGGAATCGGTACCACGGAGAGGCGGTAATAGAGGTCCTCTCGGAATCGCTTGGCGGTCACCTCCCCGAGCAGCTCCCGGTTGGTGGCGGCGACGATGCGCACATCGGCCTTGCGGGTGCGGGTGCCGCCGATGCGGTCGTAGGTCCGATCCTGGAGCAGTCGCAGGATCTTCGACTGAAGCTGGATCGGCATCTCCCCGATCTCGTCGAGGAAGAGCGTGCCCTTCTCCGCCGCCTCGACCTTGCCGATGGCGGTGGCGTTGGCTCCCGTGTAGGCCCCCTTCTCGTGGCCGAAGAGTTCGTTTTCGAGCAGAGTTTCCGGGATCGCGGCGCAATTGATGGCCACGAAGGGGCCCCGCCGGCGCGGTGAGAGCACGTGCAGGGCCCGGGCCACAAGTTCCTTGCCGGTGCCCGATTCACCCAGGATCAGGGCTGTCGCGTCGGAGGGCGCGACCTTCTCCACCAACCGCGCGACATCCTGCATGGGCGTCGACCGCCCCAGCAGGCGGGGGACGTTCTTGCCGCTGCCGAAAAGCAACCCCTGGCTGCGGGAAGCCCGTCGCTCGACGAAGGCCCGCAGGCGTCCGGTCACCGGTTCGGGATCGTCGGGGTGCAGCAGTTCCTGCACCTCGAGGCGGAAGAGTCCCACCAGGTCCGCGGGCTCGAGGCCCTCGGAAACCACCGCCAGGGGGAGAGCCGGGTCCGCCCCACGGCAAGCGTCCCGCGCCGCACGCACCGCCTCGATCAGCGCCCCCCCGCCACCCGCAGGGACGAAGACCACCGCCCCGACCGCCTTGGAACGTCCCAGGCGTGCCGCCAACTCCTCGGGGGGCAGGGTCTCGGGCATCTCGTCGAAAACCGGGGCGAGACGCTCGGCCCAGGCCGCCGCCCGACGCCGGTCGACACCACAGACCAGCAGTGAGACGAAACGGGTCTTGCTCTTCCTCGTCGCGGTCACGGAAGCCACAGATCTCCTTCCAACGGGCGCAAGCGCGGGGCGAGCGCCAAGCATAGCCCATCGTCCCGCCTCGCGGCGCGCCGATCGTCTTTCAGCGCCGCTTCGGAGCGCCCTGCCGCAGACGCACGAGCTGCTGCTCGAGGCGGCGGATCTCGTCCCGCACCCGCTGAGCCCGCTGGGCGTTGTCCAGCCCCTTCTCCGCCTCCCGCTCCTTGTCGTCACCGGCGCCGATTCGGGGCAGCAGGGGGTTGTGCAGGGAAAGGAGACGACGCTTGAGATGGTCGATCTTCTGCTCGAGAGTCGCGATTTTCTCCTCGCGAGTCTCCCGGGGCGGCGGGGCGGCGGAAGGCGCGTTCTTCCGGTTGCCGTATTTCTGCAGCAACGAGCCGTAGTCCGGTTCCGCGGTCACCGGACGGGCCGTACGGCCGTAGATCCGCACGAGGTCGTCGTTGGTGATGACCAGGCTCTTCTCTCCGGTGGCCCGGTCGACCCGGGTCGCCAGGATGGCGGGAGACTTGGCCCGCGGCAGGGCGCCGGTCGACGGCGGGGCCGTAGCCGGGGCCTCCGGCCGGGTCGCCCCGGCGGCCCGGGCATCGTCTTTCCCGGACTTCTTCGAGGTCCGGCCGGCAGGCCCCAGCGCGGCCTGGGAACCGGGGCCGATGATCACCGTCCGGGTGGCCGTGGAATCCCGTTTGCCGTCCTTCTTCTGCGGGGCCGCGGCCCTGGGGGGATCCCCGGCCAGGGCAGGCGAAAGCGCGACGGCCGCCCAGAGGGCAGCCAGGACGATGAACAGCAACCTTCGAACGGACATCACTTCCGCTCCTCTGGACCGATCTCCGGCCCTCCTCTGCCTGTCCAATATGGCACCCGGTCCGTCCTCCCGTCCACACGGCCCTCCCCCCTGGCCGTCGGCTCCCGGCACGCACCAAAGAGGAACGGGCACTTCCAGGAGCCGGCGGAGGATCCTACCAGCCCCAAACCACGTCGCTCAGGAGTACCCGGGGCGCCCCGGGCGGCCCACAGCGCCGGCGGCCGGAGGGGGGACAGGCGGCGGGACGAACCGTGGCGGGGCCGAGCGACTCGTCCACCTCCAGGGACGCGGCCCGCAGGGCACCCTCCCCTTCCCAGGCACCCGCGAGTTCCAGCAAGCCCTCGGTCGCCAGCAGACCGTCCAGGTGCAGGCCCCGCCGGCCGCAATCCCGGCGGGGAGGCCGAGGGGCGGTCGGCGACCGCCAGTCACCGGGATGCCACCCGAGACAGGACAGGCCGTCAGGCGTCAGGTCGAGAAAGGGATCCCCGGGACCCGCACGCCGATCCTCACCGGCGCTGTCGCCCACCTGGGGGTCGACCCGCAGTTCCTTGCCGCGGGTGGTCGCACCCCGGAGTCGGACTCCCCGGTCGCCGACCAGCAGGACGGCCCCTTCGAGACCCTCGGCGACGATCTCGAGGGGGGCGGCGCCGTCCTCCAATTCGAGCAGCACCACCCCGCCACCCCGGGGCAGGATGTCCCCCAGGCTCTTCGATGGACCGACGGCGTCGAGACGGAAGGTGCCCGCAGCCTCTTGCACCCAGCGCTGGACGCCCTGCACGCCCCGCCGGACCAGTCGGCGCCAGGAGACCGGTACAGGTTCGAGGCCCGCGGCCGGGCACTCCAGCCACACCCCGGAATGCTCGTCATCCCGCCGGGGAGCCACCGGCGGCGTACGCCAGGGTGCGAACGGGAAGGGAGTCGCACACGGGCCGGATGCGGCGGGGCCGTTCCACCCGCCTCCGATCCGCAACCGGAACCAGGGATCCGCCACGGGATCGGCCAGGGTCAACCACTGTTCGAAGTCGCCTCGCCCGTCCCCATCCCGATCGTCGGCGCTGCCGTCGCCGTCGTTGTCCCGGCGCAGGGGTGCGTCCACGCCGGCCCAGGGCACCCCCGAGGGCCAGCGCGCCCAGCTTCCCGCTGCCACGCGCAGGTCACCTCCCACCACGGCTTCCCCACCGCGGAAAGGCGCGCCGGAACCCCAGGAGGCATCGCCCCGCACCAGGAGGGGCCGATCGGGCCGGCCCCAGTCGACATGCCGCACCAACCCCCGGGCCCGGACCCGCACGCCCACATCGGCGGGCGCCTCGGCGCGCACCTCCACCTCCACCCGCGCCAGGCCCTCCTTCCCCGCCCAGGCGGGGGGGCCGAAGATCGCCAGCCGCACCAGCCGCAAGCCGCCCCCCGGCGCGATGATGGCCTCGATGGCGGCCAGCTTGCCGGTCGCCGCGGGGTCGTCCTCCCGGAGTTCCACATCCGGTCCCCCCGCCGTACCCACCAGGCGATCCACCGGGTCGGGACCGTCGGGGGGGCGGAGGAGGGCGCCGCCCCCTTCGCGGTAGCGCACGTTCCAGGGGGGCGGAGCCAGACTCCAGGGAGTGCCCCGATCGTCTCCGTCCGGGTCCACCTGCCGGCGACCACGGTCCACCTCCTCCACCGCCGGCGGGGCCACGAGGCCGGACCGCTCTTCCCACTCGAACCAACGCGCCGCGATCACCAGAACCGAGGTCGCGGCCCGGCGGGCCAGGGCCTGGCGGCCGCGGCGGGCCGCCCCCCGACTCGCGCCCTGGACCATCAGCCACAGGCCCACGGCGGTCGCCGAGAGCAGCAGGGAGACGACCAGCACCGCCAACAGTGCCGAGCCCCGCTCACCGCGGGGCCATCCCCGCCGCAGGAACATCACCTCTCCTCCAGGGCGATCTCGCGCCGGAAGCGCCCCCCGCCCTTCATCCGCACTTCCAGGCGCACGCGCCGGACCCGGCCGCGACAGGCCCGCGACCCGGCGTCGTCGGCTCCGCCACAGGAAGACAGGGCGTCGCCCCGGCCGTCGAAGGCCGTCACGGCAAAGAACGCCACGTCGTCGATCAGGGGCTGCACGCTGCGGAAACGACCGGTGCCCGCCCGGCGCGCATCGTGTACGAAAGTCACCCGGTAGAGCACGCCGGGACGCGTATCGCCGGGCTCGGCGAAGGGCCCCGCGTCGATGCTCTCCACCACTCCATCCCGGCGGGCCACTTCGCTTCCGTCAGCGAGGGTCAGCCGGTCGGAAGAATCCAGGTCGGCCTCGAAGCGGGCCCGCAGGCGCCCCCCGCGGCTGCCCGTGCGGCGATAGAAGATCACCACCTCGTCGTTGCCGGTGGTGGTCCGAGGGAAGATGCCGGCGATATGCTCCTCCGGGTCCCGGGCCAGGACCGGGTCACCGGCGTCCAGGTCGCCGCGAATCCCGAGGGCGCCGGCGGACAGGAATTCGACGGCCTCGTCGGGAGAGGACTCGGCCCCTGCGGGAGGAAGGCCGGCCCCGGCCCGGGAGATCTCCGCGGCCATACGATCGAGAGCCCAATGAGCCGCGGCGGCCCCGGTGGCGGCGTCGCCCAGATCCGCCGCCAGGCGCAGGGTGCCCCGGCACAGGGTGAGGACCACCAGCACCGCCACCAGCGAGAGCAGGACCCCCACCAGAGAGCCGGCGGTGGCAAAACCGCGGCTGCCGGCCGGCCTCTTCATCCGCGCACCCAGACCAGCCGCACCCGGCGGCGTCGCCCGGCTTCGAGGTAGCTGACGCGTACGCGCAGGCGGCACCCCAGAGCCGTGCCGAAGGTCGCCGACGTCCCGCCGGCGCCGAGTCCCTCGAGGCGGGCTTCGATGCGCCCGTCGGGCAAACCCTCGAGCAGTTCGTGCCACGCTGCGGGGGCGCTGGCATCCCGGGTGTCGAGGATACCCTCCCTGTCGTCCGGGGCGGCGCTGAAGTAGCCCGGCAGTCGGTGGAAGCTCACCCCATCGAGCCGGGCCGCGATGGTCTCGGCCGCCCCCCGGGCCCGGTCCAGGCGATCCGCCGCCCGCAGGTGGTGCACGGCGGTGTGAAACAGGGAAAGCACCCCGGCGGCGAGCAGACCCGTCAGGGCCAGGGCCACGAGGGCCTCGATCAGGGTGCTGCCGCGAAAGGGCGACGGGAGGCGCGGGGCAGGCATCGTTCGCTCGTTCATGCCCCGGGTCGAAGCAAGTTCCAGGCCAGGTTCAGCCCTACGCTCGGCCGTCGACTTTTCCCCCGCCGCGTCCACATGCGGACACCCCCCCCGGACAGTGTCCGGACACCCGCGAGCGCGATTCCCTTGCCAGCCTCCCCACCCTCGGCGATGATCCCGGCTGCGGCGCGGGGCGAGAACGCCGCGCCGCAGCAAGGAGCGGGAGGTGGCTCGATACCACAAGGTGGCCTCCCTCGATCGACTGCCCCCGGGAGAGAAGCTGGGCGTGGAAGTCGAGGGCCATGAAATCTTCCTCTGCAACGTGGACGGTACGATCCACGCCCTCGAGGACTGCTGCCCCCACCAGGGCGCAAGGCTGAGCGACGTGGGCCATTTGCGTCCGGGCCAGGTGCTGTGCGTACTGCACGGCGCCTGCTTCGACCTGGGCAGCGGCGCTCTTCTCGCCCCGCCCGCCGCGCGCGACATCCATCGCTACCCGGTGCGGGTGGAGGGGGGCGCGATCTACGTGGAGGTGGAATGAAACCGCTGCGCGGGTGGGCAGGGGCTTTGATGCTGGCCGCCCTGACGAGCTGTTCGGGGTCCGGCGTTCCGCCCGAGGAGGCACACGTCCCCCGGGCCGTCCCGGAGGTCGGTGTCGCAAGGATCGAGCAGGAACAGCTCGTGGCCTTCGCAGAGCTGGCCCTGGCCTGCATCGACAGACCCTACCCCTACAAACCCCACCACGTGCTGACCTCGGACGCGTCCCTGGCCCTGCCCCGGGAGCTGCACCCGACTTTCTACGGTTGCTTCGACTGGCACAGCGCCGTGCATGCCCACTGGATGCTGCTGCGGCTGGTCAAGACCTACCCGGAACTGCCCGTCGCCCAGCGCGTGCGCTCCCGTCTCGACCCCCACATGGCCCGCGAGCCGCTGGCCCGGGAGGCGGCCTACTTCCGCGAGAAGGGTCGGCGAGCCTTCGAGCGGCCCTACGGCTGGGCCTGGCTTCTGCGCCTGGCGGCGGAGGTCCGTACCTGGCCGGACGGCCGGGGCCGGGGCTGGGCATTCAACCTGGTCCCCCTCGAGACCGAAATCGTCGGCCGCCTGCGGGAATATCTCCAGCGCCTGGACTGGCCGATCCGCAGCGGCACCCACTCCAACACCGCCTTCGCCCTGGCCCAGGCGCTCGACTACGCCGACGCCGTCGGCGACGACGGTCTGCGCCGACTGGTAGCCGAGCGCGCCCGCGATTACTACATCGAGGACCAGAGCTGCCCGGTGAACTACGAACCCGGCGGAGAGGATTTCTTCTCCCCCTGTCTGCTCGAAGCCGACCTGATGCGCCGGGTACTCTCGGCCGAGGAGTTCTCCGCCTGGATCGACGGCTTTCTCCCCGGCCTGCGCCATGGCGAGCTGGGCCCTGTCGAAGCCCCGGCCCGGGTATCCGACCCCTCCGACCCCAAGATCGCCCACCTCGACGGCCTGAACCTGGTCCGCGCGTGGTGCCTGGCCGGCATCGCCGCCGCCCTCCCCGAGGGCGACCCCCGCCGCACCCACGCCGCCGCCCTGGCCGACCTCCACGCCCGCACGGGCCTGGCCGGCGTGCTCTCCGGCCACTACGAGGGCGAGCACTGGCTGGCCAGTTTCGCGGTGTACCTGGTGACGGGCACGGGGCTGGGGGAGGCGCCCTAGCAGCCCGTTGAAAAAGCGAGAATTCTCGCCTGAGAGCCAAACTTCGGATTCCGTGATTCACGGTCCGGGTTGTTGTCTTCGACTGACCGCCCTGTGAAAATGGCGCTCAGCACACTTTGGCCAGGGGTGAAACAGGCGAACAGATAGCCGAAAATGCGCGAAAAAGCTCCGCTGAGGCTTCGCGTCCCCTCCGCGTACTCCTTTGGCGTTCTCGTACCGAGGAGATCGCGCATCAGCATTCCCAGATTGAAGCCGGCGATATGCACGAGTAACCGTTTGAGGATATTCCCGTGGTGGCGTAGGTGCGTTCGCCGCATGCCCCCTGCTTCGAGATAGTGAGCCAATGGCCGCTCGAGCAGCTCACCCCGTTTGCGTAAGAGCCGTTTCCCTCGATCACCACGAATCCGTCTTCGATTCGCATACGTCGCGGCTTGGGCGTCCTTCTTGCCGATCCACTTTCGAGTGCCTCGGTCGGGCTCGGAAATGTAGGTCCGGTAACCCTCGTCGATCAGCGCGCACAACGTTTCGTTTCCGTGGTAGCCCTTGTCTGCCACGACTTCTCGACCTGCTTCATCATGGATTTCGTCTTGGGTCTCGGGATCATCGGAAAGCTCATGAAGGTTCGACTGCGCGGCTTCGAGCGTGTCGGGCAAGCTCTTCGTGTCACCTTTCGCTCCGCCGTGCAACGTCACCGACAACACCGCGCCAGCGCCGCTCATGTCCACTGCATGCTCTGCTTTGTGCCAAAGATGCGTGGCGCCATGCTTCATCTTCATGATCTCGGCCTCCGGGTCATGCGGATTGACCCACTCCTTGTTGGAACCCTTCTTCGGACGCTTCCTGTCCAGTTTCGCAAGATCTGATCGCGTCGGGGTATCGATTCCACTCTCACGGGCAAGATCCTTCAGATATTCTTCGTAGGTCTCGCCCGTGTCCCGACGCACGATGCTTCGAAGCGCTGCATTCGCTTCCAGCGTCGTCGCATCGACACCGAGGGTCTTGCCGTCGATCAGACCGTGCGCTCCCAGAACGCCAAGGACCCAACGAAACACCGCATCGTGGACCTCCAGAGAAAGACGAGTGCGAATCCTGGAAAGCGAAGAATGATCGGGGATCGACTCGTCCAGGCCAAGCCCCAGAAAGTTGCGCAACGAGAGGGAATCGGCACAGCGCCAGCAAATGCCACGCTCCGAATCAAGCCGCTCGAAGTACCCAATCAGGAGCATCCGGAAGTACACGCCCGGCGGAATGCTCGGGCGACCCTTCCTTTCCGAATAGTACGAAGCGCACTCCGATTCAACGAAGGCATCGAAGCCCTCGTCTCGAAGTATCTTCTCGAGCTTCTCGTAAAACGGATGCCCAGGACTGGAGGCGACGACATCAGATGCGATCCACAATGACTCTTGGCGGGCCTCTGGGCGGCGCTTCATCGACATTCGATCAACTCTTCGTTTCGCATGCG
>JAUZRX010000074.1 GCA_030949985.1 Acidobacteriota bacterium | reverse complement strand
CTGGTGCTCTACGCCGAGCACGAGTTCAACGCCTCCACCTTCACCGCGCGGGTCATCGCCGGCACCGGCTCCGACCTGCACTCGGCCATCACCGGCGCCATCGGCGCGCTGCGCGGGCCCAAGCACGGGGGCGCCAACGAGGTCGCCCACGAGATCCAGGAGCGCTACCCCGACGCCGATGCCGCCGAGGCCGACATCCGCGAGCGCCTGGCGCGCAAGGAGATCGTCATCGGCTTCGGCCACCCGGTCTACACCACCGGCGACCCGCGCAACGAAATCATCAAGCGGGTGAGCGAGGGCCTCGCCGACGAACTGGGCAACCGGCGCCTGTACGAGATCGCCGAGCGCCTGGAACAGGTGATGTGGAGCGAGAAGCGGATGTTCCCGAACCTGGACTGGTTCTCGGCCGTCTCCTACCACCTGATGGACATCCCCACCGACATGTTCACGCCGCTGTTCGTCATCTCCCGCGTCACCGGCTGGGGCGCGCACGTGATCGAGCAGCGTGAGGACGGCAAGATCATCCGTCCCTCGGCCAACTACACCGGGCCGGAGGAGCGCAGCTTCGTCCCCATCGACCAGCGTTGAGGCGCAGCACGGGCGTGATGAGCAACCCCTACCGCAAACCGCTGCCGGGTACGGACCTGGTTTACTACGATGCCCGCGAGGCGGTCGAGGCGCTCTCTCCTGGCGCCTACGACCGCCTGCCCTACGTCTGCCGCGTCCTGGCGGAGCAATTTCTCCGGCACTGCGACGGGCGGGAGCTGGATGCGTCCCTGCGCCAGATCGTGGAGCGCCGGCGCGACCGGGATTTTCCCTGGTATCCGGCCCGGGTCGTCTGTCACGACATACTCGGACTGACCGCCTTCGTCGATCTGGCGGGGCTGCGTGATGCCATCGCCGAGCGGGGCGGTGATCCGGCGCGGGTCAACCCGGTGGTGCCGACCCAGCTGATCGTCGATCACTCGCTGGCGGTCGAGGCACCCGGTTCCGATCCCGATGCCCTGCGCAAGAACCGGGAGATCGAGGAGCGGCGCAACGCCGACCGGTTCCATTTCATCGAGTGGTGCAAGCGGGCCTTCGAGAACGTGGACGCGATCCCGGCCGGCAACGGCATCATGCACCAGATCAACCTGGAAAAGATGTCCT
>JAUZRX010000073.1 GCA_030949985.1 Acidobacteriota bacterium | reverse complement strand
GGGCCGGGGCGTGCTCTGGTCTCTGCGCTTCTCAGATGGCATGCTGGATACTCGAAGGGGCTGGTGATGCAGGGGAGTGGAACGGCCAGTACTGTCTTTCGAGTGGGGCGAGTTCGCCCGTGTCTGGTAACGGCGGTCGGCTCTATCCTCTGTCGGCTTCTGCTAGTGGCCTCCTTGGCCGCTTCCTCGCTACAGGTTGACCGGCAAGAGGGTTTTCTTGATGGGCGCCGGTTGACGGGCGGGCCCGAGAGCGGCGAGGTTGCAGGGGTGCCGTCGTTCCCTAGTGAAGAAAGTGTCCAGGCCCGGCACTCGGGGGCAGCCGATTCCGGCGAAGGGGCGAGAAGTGCGCGGATCGTGATCCTCCATCCGCAGCCGGGAGATCTCTGGAGGGGGGAGAACTATCTATCCTTTCGTGTGCTGGGGATGTCCCCGGGCGAATACAAGATTACTGGGAAATACCGGACGGGGGTTCTGCCCGAGCAAGTTCTGCGTGAGGAGGAGTGCTACGTCGAGGCGGAGACCTCAGGGGTTGGGTTCGTCCATACCTGTCACCTTTCCCTGGGCTCCTCTCTCGAGAGCCGGACGATCAGGGTGCGGGCCATCGATCGGGAAGGAAAGGAGATCGTCAGTGCCAGCGTGAAAACCGAGAACGACGGTCCGCCGGACGTGGACGTGCGGCGGGGGGTTGAGCAGATCGACGTTCAGTTGCTCGGGCCCGAGGAGACGTGGTCGCGGCTGTTGCCGCAACGTCCGGCCGGAGGGGGAGCCCTCGAGGAGCAACAGGTGTACGAGGGGCGGATCGGCGAGGTTCTCTCCTGCTCGGTCAGTGGACTGCCTTGTGACATCTACGATGTCGAGAGACTCTCGCCCCCGGCGAGGGTGGTGATCGGGATCGCCGTTGACAACTCGGGAAGTACGGATGGGAACGCCAACGTGCGAGCAGCCCTTCGGGGGCTGGGTGAGTCGCTGCGTGACTATGGCGCGCAGGGCATCGCACTGGAGGTTGCAGGGTGGCAGTTTTCAGGAGACGTCTTATCCCTGACACCGGGCTTCGTGCGGGACTACGAGGGAGTTCTCTCCGAGCTTTCATCGCTGCCGATCGATCGTACAGCAGGTGTAACGCACGTGGGCTTGGCTGCAGAAACCCTCATCGACGCCCTCGCTGCAAGAGCGGCGACGAGCGCAAAGGCCCGACGGGTTCTTCCGATTGGGGTTCTCGTCAGCGACTTCGAGGGTTCTCCCTGCGATCAGGGGGTCATCGAGAAAGCGCATGGGGCGGGAATAGTGGTTCATGGGATTCGGCTGCCTAGTCGTCCTTCATTCAGGGGCAAAGGCGGAAGCGCCGCCAACGTGATTCGTAACACAGGAGGCGAGCTGATCGATGCGGTACTGCTGCGCCGAGGGAGAGCCACCTTGCCTCCCCTGTTGACGGAGCGGATCCTGCAATCGGCCTTTGCAACTTACCGAGTCAGGTTCGGGCCGGACTGGGAGCCGGGGATGGGTGGAGCGGTCTGGAAGCGGGAGGCCGCGCGCTTCCGGCGTCGGGTGCACAGCGGCGGAGTGGTACGAATCCGTCCCACCGAGGCTCTTGCCGCAGAGCATCCGGACCTCAGCGTACGCCATCCGGACCATGCCTTGAGGAGGGAGCCCTTCGTGGGGCGGGCCTTGAGGGTTTTGCGGAAGGAAGGGATTCCTCCGGAAGCGCGGATGGAATACCTCGAAGCGATGAAGGATCAGCTCCCCGAGATCGTGCGCAGGGGGAAGGCGGGGAAGATGGTGGAGGCCATCGCTCTGTCCCACGCGCGGGCTTCGCGGGTGCAGCTCGAGGGGTTGGAGTCGATTGTCGAGGCCTATGTGGCTCGCGTACGCCGGTCTGCGGAGCATAGCCAGGACGAGGAGCGTAGGGCCGGGTTACTGCGACACGCCCAGGGTTTCGTCCAGCAGTTCGAGGCGGCGCGCCGAGAGGCCCGCCGGGCCCGGAAGGCCGGCGACGAGGTGCAGGAGGCCGCCATCGTCTACCTGCTTTGCAGGCTCTGCGAAAAGCACGGTCTGGTGGAGCCGGGCAGCGCCGAGCGGTGGCTCGCCTTCCGGCGGGCGAGCGCCGAGGTGTCGGCGCAGGTGGCGCGGGCCGGACTGCTGTGGGGCCGGCACTACGGAGTCGATCCCTTCACGGGGCTCGAGGCCCTGGCTCGCATGGCGGAGCACGGTCACCGGCCGGTGCTGGCGGCGGCGGACCGTGGAGCGCGGCGGGCCCTCGAGCAGATGCGGGCCTTCGTCTATCAGGAAATGCTCGAGCAGGTTGTTGCCGGTCTTGTTGCCTGCCAGGTAGAGAAAGATCCCCCGGGGGCGATGCTGCGAAAACTGTGGCATCGAAAAAAGGCGAACAGCCTCAGGGAGATGGTGGAAAGCGTGCGGGAAGAGATCGCCGAGGGAGCGCTCATCTGCCCGGAACAAGCCGCAGTGCTCCGCTGGCCGAGCGCGGATCTGAGCCGTGCTGAGCGGACACTCGCCGGAATCCTCGACAGCCACTGAAGCGCCCCTTCACTCGATCAGCGCCAGCAGATCGTCCGGCTCAGACCGGTTGTGGCTCGTGGTGAACTTGACCGTCTCGGACAGCCGGCGAGTCGGGGAGGTTTTGAGCCCTCTTCCTGATGAGAAACACCTGTCGAAGGGCGCCATCTCGCGGGTTGTGGGTCGCTGGAAGAAGGCGTTCGCGGCTTGGCGCATGCCGAATCTCTCACACGGTGCCGGTCGAGCCCGTATTCGATGCCCGCGACACACTGGGGACCGACTGCGCCACGATCGACGAGTCACGTTCGTCGCGAACCAGCACGAACTCGAGCCGCAACCTGCATAATTACCCTTGCTTCACCCACAGATTCTGCTGAGGACCCGAAAAAAGGAGGGTGAGATGACTCACCCCCCCCCCGTGCACCCCGGAACGCGCTGCTACTCCCGGTAGAGCAGCGGGTAGAACTCGCCGAAATCGGAGTCGTCGGCCTGGTAGACCTCGAAGGTGACGGTGTTGACCCCAGGAGCGAGAGTCACGGCCTTCAGGATCCTCTGTGTGCTTCCCGTCCAGACGCCGTCATCCAGTACGGTTACTCCATTCACCTCGACCTTGCCCGCCACGCGGGCGAGAAGATTGGGCGTCGAGCCTTGGTAGGCGCCGAGGCCGTTGGCGATCTGGAGTTGCCATGTCCCTTCCGACCCTGTGGGGACGTAGACCTCGTAGCTGTAGACCTCCGGGGATCCGAACGAGCCGGTGGTGTAGATCGGCGAACCGTCGTTCAGGCCATGAGTGTTCTGGTAGATCGAGCCCACACAGGATACAAGCTCGGCGACGGCGCCTTCCAGACATGCCTTGAGCTGGGCCATGCGAACTTCCTTCTTTTCCGGATCCTCTGGGGGAGCGTTGTTCCCGGGAGGACCGTATCGATCCCCGCAGTCGTCGATCCTGCTAGTGAAATTGGCCCAGCAGCAGTCGATGTCTTTGCATGTGCTTGCGTGGCTGTAGATGAGCAAGCCGAAGACCAGGAACGCAAGCGCAGCGAGATACTTTCGCATCTGAATCTCCTTTGCGCGTGTTCAAGTTGCGTCAGATATCCGGGATGCACGTCATGAAAATACCCCCCCCCCCTCCTCCGCTGTCAATGCGGTGGTTGCTGAAAACCGAGGAGAGGGCGGTCGTCTCGTGCTTCAGCGGTGGGGCCGCGCGCCGTGACGCTCGAGAAGTTCGCGGCATCCGGGCCAGTCGGCGGCGTCCTCCCACGCCCGCTGCAACGTGGCGTCGGGGATTCCACCCGGCGCTGCTGTATCGAGAAGAAGGGAGATCACTGCCAGGTCATCGGCGTCGCCCGGAGCCCGCTTGACGATCGCCTCTTCGAGCATGGTCGGCAATGCCCACGCTGCCTGATCGGCTGTGGCGTTCTCGATGAGTACCTGGATCACTTCCGGACCTCCCCATGTCGCCGCCATTTGAAGGGGGGGACGCAGCCATTTCTCACCACTGAGATCGGCGCCGTCGCGCAGCGCCTCGAGAGCCTGCTCGGGATCGTTGTTGTAGATCGCCGAGAGCAGCACGTCGTTGGGAGCGGCTGGAGCCGGGCCGACGTACTCGAGAAACTCGACGAGCAGAACGTCGTAGGGCAGCGATCCTCGGGTTGCGTCCTGGAGGGTCTGGCCTTGTTCGCGGATCGTTCCCCATGCGCGGTACAGCGCCCAGGGTCGTAGCTCGACCCTGCGCCCCCCTTCGAGGGTCACTGCCGTGCCGGGTTTTTCGCCGGCCAGGGCGGAGAGTTCGACCTCGAGGTCTGGCGAAAAAAGGAGGTCGTAGACATGGTCGCTCGCGTTGAGTGTCCAGCGCGTCTGCTGTACGACGCGGCCGCCTCCCGCTTCGTCTTCCACGTACTCGGATACGGTATGGACTTCGATCACGCCCTCGACCTTCTCGCCGGTCGGCTCGGGGGCCCCGGTTTCGCTCGCCCTGCGGCAACCGGTGGTCAGGGCGGCAAGGGAGGCGGTCAACAGCAGAAAAGAGAGAAGAGCGATCTTTCGAACGAGGTTCATGGCGCCTCCCCTTCAGGGGTTGCGGGGATCTTTCGCTTCGCAGGGCTCTCAGCGGCCAGTCGGTCCTCGATCGCGAGGATGGCCGTCTGCATCGCGCTGTGTTCGCGCCGGAGGGGATCCTCCGGCCGAGCTAGAGCGTCCCACAGGGCATCGAGGGCGTGGATGTCCCCGATCCGCCCGAGTGCCGTGGCGGCCTGGCGCCTGACTGTGGGAGAGGGATCCTCGAGACTGGCGATCATCGCCTCCC
The DNA here is from genome assembly GCA_030949985.1 of Acidobacteriota bacterium. NCBI lineage: Bacteria > Pseudomonadati > Acidobacteriota > Acidobacteriota bacterium. The sequence continues at coordinate 9,107 of JAUZRX010000073.1, read as the reverse complement.
GGGTACGCACGTCTGCGATGCGGGCCAAGGCCGCGGCGGCCGCGATGCGGCTGTGCTCGCTGCCCTGCTGCAGGAGATCGAGCAGAGGCTCGACCCCCGCCGCGCCGAATCCGGAGAGGGTCTTGCCCAGCGTCTCGGGATCCGCAATGTCGCATTCCGGCACGCGGGAGAGGGCCACCGCCGCGGATCGGGCGTCGCCGATGCGGGCCAGCGCTTCGACGATCGTCGCAGGCTCCCGCCTCTCGCCCTCCAGCGTCTCCAGCAGCGGGTCGACGGCGGACGCGTCCCCGATCGTTCCCAGATACCGGATCGCCAGGCGGCGCGCCGGATGCGCCTGCGGCTGCCCGAGGAGGGGAATCAGCAGCGGTACGGCACGGGTAGTGGCCGCCTCGCCCAGGATGCGGCAGAGGTCGGCCTGCCGCTCCGGTGCGGCGCGGGCCAGGGCCGCGGTGAACCAGCTCTCCGCCGCGTCTCCCCCGAGGTCCCAGAGCGCTCTTGCCGCGGCGATCCACGCCTGATGCGCGGCTGGGTCGTGGCCGCTGCTGGCTTCGGCGGTCGAGGCCAGGGCGATGATCGCCTCGCGGCTCCTCTTCCCGCCGCTTCCACTCAGAGCGATGGCTGCACCGGCCCGTACGTCCCAGGTCAGTGTGGCGTCGGCGAGGGTTTCGATCAGGGGCTCTTCCGCCGGGGCGCCGATGGCGGCGATGGTCTGACCGAGCAGCGTGCACAGATCTCCACGGGCGCGTCACAGCATGTGCATCAGAGGCCGGGCTCGGGCGGGCGTGGACAGCCTGGCGAGGACGGAGAGGAATTCGGTCAGCACGAGAGCCTGAGGGAGAAGGCTGCCGGCCGCCTGAGTCGTGAAGTGCTCGATCAAACTCTCGAGCAGGCGCAGCATCTCGGTGACGGCGCTCGTCTGTCCGATTCTGCCGAGGGCGGTGGCGGCACGGATCCTGGTCTCCCAGCTCCGGGCTGCGTCGTGGACAGCGGCGACGAGAAAGTCCGCAGCAGCGGGATCGGCGATCTTGCCGAGGGCCTCGAGAAAGAGGCGGTCGCTACCGGCGAGGGTGGTGCCAGCGCCGATGCGGATCAGTGACTCGACTGCACGGGGATCGGCGATCTCGCCGAGGACGCCGGCAATGTCGGCCCGGGCGTGATCAGGCGAGGAAGCTGCCTCGAGGGCTTTGATCAGGGCGCCGACGGCAGGCCTTCCGATACGCACCAGGGCCACCGCGGCACTCAGATGGTTGACGGAGGGGGCGGGGTCGTGGCGATATTGTCTATCGAGAGTTTCGATCAGCGGGGTGGCGGCGGCAGGATCTCCGATCTCGCCGAGCAACGCAGCGATGTGATCGCGTGCCGGTTCGGAGGCATCGGCCATGGACCTGACCAGGGGAGGGACGGCGCCACTGCCGATGGCGACGAGTCCCGCGGTCGCATCGCGGGCGATGCGCTCATCGATGACGTTGAACCCGCCTGAGTGGTGCTCGGTCAGCAAATCGATCAGCAGGTCGGTCGATTGCGCGGGAGCGAGAACGCGCAAGGCCCCGACCGCCACTTGGCGCACCCACGGGTCAGGATCGCGAGCTGCGGCCTCGAGGGCGTCGACGACGTCGGGTCCGCCGATGCAACCCAGGGCTCTGACGGCCTCGCGCCGGCGGGTCGGGTTGCGGCTCCTCGCGGCCCGGCGCAGATCAGGCAGGACCTCGGCGCCAGCAGCAACGGGCGACTCTACCGCTCGACGTCGCCGCTGAGCGCTGAGCCTGCGGATCTCCGAGCATCCGGACGTTTCCCCGGCTCACCGCACGCGGTGAGCGGCTGTCTCGACTCCGACGACGGAACCAGGCCACCGGCGCCTCCAGGCCGCCTTCCTCTTTCGGACGTTGTCCTCCCGCCGGAAGGCAGCCGATCAGGGCAGCCAGAGTATACTCCGCAGTTGCAGAAACTAGGCTCTGGATTCTCCGGGAACGACTGTTGATGGGCTGTATCTGGCGAATGACGGCAGGTATCCATCTGGTTCCAGAGTTCACGGGCGGTTAAGTTCCCGGACCAGCGGTGGAGATCCGCTATCTGGGCGAGAACCCACCTCTACGCCAGCTCGAGGCGGGAAAGTGGACGCGTGGTTTTGCAACGCTGGGGTTGATCGTGCCGGCGGCGGCGCTGGCCCAGGATGGGCCGATCTGCCACGTCGGAGTTGGTGTGGGCAGCGTCTCCAACGACGACTTTGTCGATGCCAACGACGACGGTTCGTTGAGCAACATCAACTCCGACACCTCGGACACGGGGTGGCAGGTGATGTTCGGTTACCGGTTCAACCCGAACTTCGCCCTCGAAGGCAGCTACACCGATCTCGGTGAGACCGGTTTCACCGCTGTTTCCGAGAGTGGCGACTCATGGGCGGAGGGCGCGGTGGGAACCCGCTTCGAGAGCGACGGCTGGATGGTATCGGCGCTCGGGTTCCTGCCCGTCAGCGAGCGCTGGACGCTCTTCGCCCGACTCGGGATTCTCGGCTGGGAGACGACCGAGACCTTCACCGAGCCTTCCGGAACCTCCGTCGACAGGAACAGCGGGACCGACGCGGTCTACGGTGTCGGCGCCGAGTACGACCCGGGCAACCGGAACGACATCGTGCTGCGCGCCGAAGTGGGCAAGACCAAGGTCGATGACGACGGCGACTCCGTGACCGCGGTCACGGCCGCCGTGCTCTACGAGTTCTGAAGGCTCGACACGAACTGGCGGGGGGGCGATCGATACGGCGAATCGGCCTCTCCCCTGCGGACATGCCCTCACTCTCGTCTCCATCCGGCAGCGTCCGATGCCCTGGGCGCGCTTGATTTCGGAAGAGCCGCCGCACTCGCGGCCGCCCCGGGGGGGTTGGCAGAGCAGGCCGGTTCTTCGAGGCCTCGAAAGCTACTGATTATTCAATATTTTACGGCTTGACACGGAAGCCGGGGCGACGTATGGCTTACCTGATTGGCTGCTTACTTAGCGTCAGGGGGGTGCATCACAGACGCCCCGAGGAGAGGGCCTGCCGGGCGGAGTATCCGGGGGCTGACAGGTGGGCGAGCGCTCCCGGTCGGGCGACCCGGCCGGGGAAAAAGCGGGCGCGGTCGTGAAAACCCGGCGGCCGCGTGTCTGTTCCCGCTAGTTACGGAACAGCGTCTCGCGGAGGCGCGGTGCCGTGTCACAGGAGGTGACTCTCTCTCGCCTCACACGATGGTGGCGTTACCCGAAGGAGACTCTCGTATGGCGATCCCGGCGAACTCCAGTGGATACTCCCTTCCGGTTCTGCGAGCCCAGGCGCGGCTCGTGGTCCTCTGCATCCTGACTGCGGCGATGGGGACCGCTGCGGCCCAGGTGGGGGAGGTGAGGGGGGTCCGCCTCGACGATGCTCAGACTCTCGCCTGGGATGCGGAGGCGGGGGCCGCCGGCTACCACGTCTACCGGGGCGACGCCGCGGGACTTCCCGGCAGCTACGGCGCGTGCCGTACCGGCTCGGTGCAGGGGACCTCGACCCCGGTGCCGGATGTTCCCTCTCCCGGGGCAGCCTTCACCTACCTGGTCTCTGGTTTCGATGCGGACGGAGAAGGGGGCCTGGGTGCCGGGGAGGCCGGCGACCGTCTGCCGGATACCGCCTGCATTCCCGCGCGAAAGATCTTCCCTCCGACCTCCAACGGCGTTGCGGCCGATGGCGTCGAGGACGGGGCTCTGGCCCGTCAGAACGCCGACGTTGTGGTCAGGGGCTGGGATCCGCAGAGGAAGGCCGTCGTCGCCGGTGTGGTCGCCTCCACGGGTGAGCTGATCGTCACGGATGTCGATCTCTTCGTCCCGGGACGAGGGCTAGACTGGGGAATGTTCCGGACCTATCGCAGCCAGGTGGAGTGGGACGGGCCCCTCGGCCACGGCTGGTTCTTCGCCGACAGCGTCCACCTGCGGGATGGCGGAGGCGGCGACGTGCTGCTCTGCGACGGCGGCGGCCGCTGCGAGACCTTCACCTCCGGTCCGACCGGTTTCATCTCACCTCCCGGGGAGTTCGGCGTGCTGCACGCCAAGGCGGACGGCAGCTACGCCCTGCGGGAGCCCGATGGCACCGTCCTTCGTTTTCACCCTATCGATGGGACCAGCACCCAGGGTGATATCGAGACCAGGGAGAACTCCTCCGGAGGACGGATCAGCTACCTCTACGACCACCAGGGCCTGTTGACGACCGTCGTCGATTCGCTCGGACGGGAGATTCGTTACGAGTACGACACCAACGGACGTATCGTCGCGGTCACCGATTTCGGTGGCCGCCGTGTCGAGTACGGCTACGACGGCGAGGGCAACCTGACCTCCGTACGCTCTCCCGTCGTCACCGGAACTCCCAACGGCAACGACTTCCTCGCAGGAAAGACGACGACCTACAGCTACACCACGGGTTTTGCCGATGCGAGGCTCAACCACAACCTGCGAACGATCACCGACCCTCTCGGGCAGGTCTGGTTGAGCAACACCTACTCCTCCGACCCCGACGACGTACCCGCCGGCAGCCTGACCTTCGACCGTGTGGTCCTCCAGGACGTGGGGGGGACGGGGGCCTCCGGGGTGCCCGCAGGGGGCGCGGTGAGCTTCAGCTACGAGCCGTTGAACCCCGGGGCCGATCCCGATCTCACGGATCTCGAGCGCCGGCGTGCGCGGATCACCGATCCCAACGGCAACCAGGAGGAGCATGTCCACAACGCGCGGGGCCACGAGCTGACCCACGTCCTGCATACCCGGGGGGTTCGGCCGGGTGATCCGCCGACCTTTACGACCGAGATGCGGTACAACGAAGAGGGTCTCCTGCTCCAGACCGATCTTCCGGTGGGCGGCAGCATCCTGCGGACCTACGACTCGGCGGGGAGCGACCGCTACCGCCAGGGTAACCTGCTCGAGGTGCGTCTCGTGGCGGATCCCGTGCGTGGCGACGGCCACGGCGGGGATCAGTCCGACCTGGTCGAGACCTTCACCTACGAGCCGGTCTACAACCAGGTGGCGACCCACGTCGATGCGAGGGGCAACGACCCGACTTACAGGCCCCAGAACGGAGGCTCGTGGTCGGCGGCGCGCTACACGACCACCTGGCGCTACGACTACCAGGAGGGTGATCCCGCGGTCACCGGACTCGACGCCTACCTCTCGGAGTGGGGCATCTCTCTCGGCGCCACCGAGACCGCTCTCGGGGATCTCAACGGCGACGGCCGCACGGACCAGATCGCCGGCCACGCCGTCCGCCTCGACGAACCGGTGGTGCAGCTCGATCCGAAGAGCAACCAGGCGGGACTCGAGGGCGACGCCCAGCAGGAGGTCGTCACGCTGTGGCGGCACAACGACCTCGGCCAGCTCGTCGCGGAGATCGACCCGGTGGGGGTGGAGATCAGCCTGGTCTACTACCCCGAGAGCGATCCGGATGGCGATGGCAACCCGACGCCTCCTCCCCCCGACGGCCGGGTTCTCGACGCCCTCGACGGTGGCTTCCTGCACACCGAAAGCCGCGACGGCACACAGCTGGAGAGCCGCCGGTACGACACGCTCGGCCACCTGACCGACGTCATCGATGGTCGCGGCGTGCTCACCAGGCAGATCTACAACTCACTCGACCAGCTGGTCGAGGTGCGCCGAGGTGCGGCGACCGCCGACAAGTCCGGCCCCGACGGCGATCCTGCGACCGGTTTCGGCGAGAGCGGGCTGACCGCCCCGTCCTACAAGGTCCGCTTCGAATACGACGCCGCCGACAACCTCGTCCGCCGGCAGATGGAGGACCGGGGGGACACGCGCGGGTTCGGTGGCTGGATCGACACGAGCTGGACCTACGACATCCTCGACCGCCCCGTGGAGATGGTGCGCTCTTCCGTTCCCGGTGCGACTCTCTCGTTTCAGCTTCGCTACGACGGCAACGGCAACCGCAGCCGGTTGATCTTCCCAGAGGGGAACGAGGTCCAGTGGGAGTGGGACGAGCGCGACCTGCTCTATCGCTCCATCGAGGGGGCGGGCAGCGCCGACGCCGCGACGACGACCTTCGACTACGACGGCAACGGCAGCCTCGTGCGCACGACGGATCCTCTCGGTGAGGTGGTGGAGTTCGAATACGACGGCATCGACCGTGCGGTACGGTGGATCGACGAGGTCGGCGGCGCGGCGGAGTTCTTCTACGATCCGGCGTCCAACATGGTCCGCCAGTTGGTCCAGGGCGCCGTGGGCGGCGCCAGTCCGACCGACCGCTCCGGCTCGGCCAATGTCACTCTCTCCGATACCCAGATGCTCTACGACGAGCTGGGCCGGCGGATCGGCGTCGACCGCCTGCTCGGCATGCCGGCCGGCGCCGTTACCGGGCGGCCGGTCGAGACGGCCGAGGGGGCCCTCGTTCCCGGGGACGGCATGGTCAACGCGATCCTCGAGTACGATGCCGCCTCTCGGCTGACCTTCGTCACCTCCGATCTGGGGCCCGGCGACAAGTGGACCTTCGAGTACGACGGCCTCGACCGTCTCACCCGGCGGGTTTCGCCGGATGGAAGCTCCCGGTCGATGACCTACGACGAGGCGGACAACCTGATCGAGCTGGAAGAGACGGAGCTGAATTCATCGACCGGTACGCCGCAGGTGTTCCTGACGACCTATTTCTACGACGCTCTCTCCCGCAAGACGATGAGCGCCGACAACCTCGGTCGCGCCTGGCGCCGGGAGTACGACTCCCTCGACGATCTGACCCTCGAGACCGATCCTCTCGGGCCGGCGGGGATGGAGACGATCCAGCGCCGCTCGCCGGCTCACGCTGGAGAATCGGTGCCGATCAACGGTCACGGCAACGTGACCCGGTACGCCTACGACGGCCTCGGTCGGCGGACTTCGTGGACCCAGGTTCTCACCGCCTCCGGCATGGGTGACGGTACGACCTCTCCCGCGCCGGATACGAGCAACCCTCACAACCCCGGGGGGGAGATCAATCGCTGGTTCGCCTACGACGGAAACTCCCGCCTGGTCAGCTCCACCGACCCCCGGGGCAACGTCACCAGCTTCGAGTACGACGCTCTCGATCGCCGCATCCGGACGACCTACTCCGACGCGACCACCGAAGAATTCCTCTTCGACCGGGCGGGCAACCTGCTGCAGCGTACCGACCCCATCGGCTCGGTCCTGGCCTACACCTACGACAACGCCCACCGGCCGACCCTGCTCAGCATCACCCGCGGTGCGGGGGTGGAGGGCACGACCCTGCAGACCTTCGAGTACGACGGCCTCGATCGCCTGACTCGCGCAGTGGACAACAACGAGGAGACCAACCCCGACGACGACGCCGAGCTGCTGCTGCACTATGATCTGCTCGGCCGGATCGTCGAGGAGCAGCAGCGGCTTTCGGGGCTGGGGACCTTCGGAGCCATCGACTACGCCTACCAGGCCGACGACCTGGTCACCGCCCTGACCTACCCTTCGGGCCGCCGGGTCAGCTACGGTCACGACGCGGCGGGACGCCTCGTCTCGGTCACCGATGCCGGCTCCTCCGGTGGACAGGTGGACTTCACCTATGTGGGGATGGAACGGGTCGTCTCCCGCAGTGCGGGAAGCTCGCTCACCACCGACGTGACCTACGACGGCGTGCGGCGCGTCGTCTCCCTGACCCAGTCCTCCGGCGGGACTGTGCTTGCCGGCTTCGACTACGACTACGACGGCGCGGGTCGCGTCATCTCGGAGAGGTGGAACCACGATGCGAGCGGGAGCGATCGCCGGGGCGTGGACTACGGCTACGATTCGGCGGGGCGCATGACCTCTTCCACCGAGGCTCTCTTCGATGTGGCGGGGATGCCGGTGGGGGTCCCCGACGACGAGCAGGAGTTCACCCTCGATGCGGCGGGTAGCTTCCCCGAGATGGCGCGCAACGGCGTGAGTTTCGGGGCGACGCCCAACAACCTCAACCTCTATGACGAGAACCAGTGCTGCGGAACCTCCAGCGACGACGGGATGCCGGACGATTTCCTGGACGATCTCTCCACGCCGGGTGCGGACGGCAGGAATCTGGCCCATGACGCGTCGGGCAGCCAGACCAAGACGGGTGATATGCAGCTCTTCTACGATGCCCTGGGACGTCCGGTGCGTGTAGCCAGGCTCTCCGATGGTATGAACGTGGCGCGCTATCGCTACGATGCCCTCAATCGCCTGATGCTGAGGACGATCGTCAATCCCGGAGTGGCCAACGACCAGTACCTTCGCTACTACTCGGGAAGCAGCGTGATCGAGGTCCAGGACGAGAAGGAACAGCTCCGGCGCCAGGTCGCCGTCACGCTGCGGGGCACTGCTTTGTGGCAGCTCCGGGAGTTCGGTGGCGGTATGCCTCCGGCCGAGCACCTGCTCCTCGATGCGGGGGACAGCACGCGGGCGCTGGTCACCGCCGCCGGCACGGTGCTCGAGCGGATGACCTACGATGCCGGGGGCGTACCCGTCTTCCGTGATGCCGCGAACGCGGCCAAGGTCGATGCTGTCGGTCTGCTGCTCGATGAGAGCGATTTTGGAGTGAGCGAGCTGTTGCGGGGGCTCGACTACCTGCCGGAGCTGGGCAGCCGCGCCTCGAGCCACGACGGAGATTGGGGCGGCGCCTACATCTCTGGTGGATCGCTCTACGATCCCAACCAGGGCCGTTCCGTCAACTCCCTCGCCCTCCTGCGGGGCATCGAGAAGAGCGACATCCGCAGGGGAATGAAGTTCTCGATCGGGGGCGGGGGCGGAAGCTCGCTGAGGATGAACAAGGCGGAGCTGGTCGACGCGATGGCCAGTGGATCGAACGCCCGCGTCGGCCGCAACCCCCAGACCGGCGCGTCACTCCGGATCAGGGCCAAGGCGGTCGCCAAGTTCAAGGCCGGAAAGGCTCTCGCTGATACGGTGAAGAGGGCCGCCGGCGGTGGCGGTGGCCATGTGACGGTGTTGAAGGCCAAGGCGGTTGCCAAGTTCAAGGCCGGTGCGGCTCTCGCCCATGCGGTGAATATCGCCGCCGGCGGTGGTGCCGGTGGTGGTGGCGGCGGTCATCTGACGCTGCTCGAGCTGGCGGACGGGCGCCACCACGGGCACGTGACAGTGCTCAAGTCGGCGGACGGGCGCCA
>JAUZRX010000072.1 GCA_030949985.1 Acidobacteriota bacterium | reverse complement strand
GCTGCGAGGCACCGACGTTTCGGCCGAGGGCGTGGCCCGGCTGCGAAAAGCCTGCCCGGAACTGCTGGTGACGTATTGATCCTTCGGGGCATGCCTTGGGCGGGAGTGTTCCGCTTTGGTCCGCGACGTCCTCCACCGGCTGAAGCCCGGAGAACCGCCGCGGTGCCGAAGCCCCGGCGCAAACCGCGTCTATCTGCCGCTTTCTTGTGCCGAGGTGGAGGGCCGGGGCAGGCTTTTGGCAGGCCGAACGCTAGGGGCTCTGCCCATAGCGGCGTAGTATCCGGGTGTAAGTAATGGGGCGGTCGGGGTCTCCGTCGTTGCGGTCCAGGAGATAGCCCAGCCGTTCCCTGGCCGCCAGGTTCTTGGCCTCCGGGGGCCAGTAGCCGGGCACGGCTCCCCGGGGACCGTCGTAGGAATCCACGTGCCCGTCCAGAAAGGCGACATTGGCCGTGTTCCCCCCGTGGCGGAAGTGGGTGTTGGGGGCGGTAAAGAAGCGGTGATCCTGGGGGCCTTGGAGGAAGTAGTTTTCGGTGAGTCGGACTTGGGAGTCGTTGCCGTAGGGGAGTTGCACTCGGGCCGAATCGGCAAGCAGGATCACGTGGCTGGTGCCGGCATGGGCGAACGTACCCAGGGAGGTGTACAAGACGCGGGTTTTCCAGGTTCCGTTGCAGCGGAACCAGTACGTCGTGCCCAGGTTCTGATTGTAGCCGAAGCCGCCGGTGGCGCCGCGATAGAGAGGTTCCAGCACTCCCCGGGCGTTGGGGCAAGCGAGCGTAAGCAGGTTTTGTTCCATATAGGGGGCGAGAAAGCCTCCGGCGGCATCCACGATGCCGGTGGCATGATCCACGGCCGCAAACCAGTAGCGTTGTTTCGAGGTGCCGGGACGGTAGGCATTGGCCAGGGGCAGGCGCCCCTGGGCATCGTGGAACATGTGAACCGCCAGGGCCAGTTGGCGGAGATTGTTTTTGCATTCGATCCGGCGGCCCGCCTCCCGCGCCGCTTGCACGGCCGAAAGGAGCAGGGCCATCAGGATACCGATGATGAAGATCACCACCAGCAGCTCAATCAAGGTAAATCCGCGCTGTTTCATCGCGCCACATTTCCGGCTGCGGGGCTTCCTGCACGGAAAACAGCGACCCGGGAACAGGTAAGTCGCCGTGAATCCTCAGGCCCCTCAGGCGGTTTCTCCAAGGACGCGGATCACTTGTCCCCTTCGGAGGAGTGGCCGAACATCTGGTCCACGGGGTTTCCCCCGGTGGGGGCCGGTCCGGGGGAAGGGTTGGGTTGGTCCTCCAGCAGGGGGAACTGGGGCATGAACTGCTCGGGCACTTCGGCCGTGAGGGCATCCAGCGCCTCGGGCCGGATGCGCACTTCGGCCTGCTGGTACCAGCGGAAGCCGGTGCCGGCGGGGATCAGGTGTCCCAGGATCACGTTCTCCTTCAGCCCCACCAGGTAGTCCACCTTGCTGGCCAGGGCCGCCTCGGTGAGCACGCGGGTGGTTTCCTGAAAGCTGGCCGCGGAGATGAAGCTGTCGCTTTGAACGGCCGCCTTGGTGATGCCCAACAACTGGGGGCTGCAGGTGGCCGGCTTGGGCTTTTCGCCGGTGGCCGACTTGCCCCCCATGGCCTCCACCTGGGCGTTGACCCGCTCAAACTCGCTGCGGGGCACGATGGAACCTGGCTCGAAGTGGGTGTCTCCTTTGTCCTTGATCTTCACGCACTTGGCCAGTTCCTCGTTGGCCTGGTTGAAGCGGAACTTGTCGATCATCGTGCCGGGGAGGAGCTTGGTATCCCCGGCGTCTTCCACGCGGACCTTTCGGATCATCTGGGCCACGATGATCTCCACGTGCTTGTCGTTGATGTTGACGTTCTGGGCGCGATAGACGCTTTGGATTTCGTTGACCAGGTACTCTTGCACCCGTTCCGGTCCGGAGATGCGGAGGATGTCGTGCGGCACCAGGGGCCCGCCGCACAGCGGTTCCCCGGCCCGCACCCGGTCCCCGGTCCGGCCCCGGGGCGACTTGCTTAACGGCACCCAGTGGGGGCGTTCTTCTCCGTTTTCAGTAACGATAATCACTTTGCGGCGTCCGCGTTGTTTTTCATCCGTGATCTTGATCACGCCGTCCACCTCGGCAATCACAGCGGGGTTTTTGGGCTTGCGGGCCTCAAAGATTTCGGTCACTCGCGGCAATCCTCCGGTGATGTCCTGGGTGCCGCGGGCTTCGCGGGGAGTTTTGGCCAGCAGGCGGCCTGCCTTGACTTTTTCTCCTTCTTCTACTTCCACGGTAGCTTTTTCGGGCAGGTAGCAGATTTCCAGCGTATCGCCGTTGGCATCCTTGATGGCAATCTGGGGGTGCTTGCTGCCGCGGTGTTCCCGGACGATCCGCCGCATACGGCCGGTTCGCCGGTCCTTCTCGGTCCGCACCGTTTCGTCATCCAGGTCCACAAACTCGACCGTGCCATCCACCTCGGCCAGGATGGGGACGCTGTGGGGATCCCATTCGCAGAGCTTGGTCCCCTTTTTCACTTCCTGACCTTCCTGCACGTAAAGCAGAGCTCCGGTGGGCACTTCGTACCGGTCCAGTTCGCGTCCTCGGGGATCGGTTACGATAATCTCCCCGTTGCGGGAGAGCACGACCGTCTTCCCCTCCTCGTTCTTCACGGCATTGAGCCGGTTGAACTTGATCACTCCGTCGCGGCGGGCCGTCACGTGGCTGGATTCCACACCGCGGACGGCCATTCCGCCGATGTGGAAGGTCCGCATGGTCAGTTGCGTACCCGGCTCGCCGATACTCTGGGCAGCGATGATCCCCACGGCCATCCCTTCCTCCACCAGCGCGCCGGTGGAGAGGTCCATCCCGTAGCACAGCGCGCACACGCCCAGAGGAGCCTCGCAGGTCATGGGGCTGCGAACCTGGAACTTTTGCAGCCCCAACTCTTGGATCTTCTTGGCCGCCTCGCGGGTAATCAGTTCGTTTTCGCGGACGATCACCTCATCATGGACCGGGTCCACCACGTTGACCCGGCTCACCCGCCCGTAAATGGCATCGGCCAGGGTGACCACGACTTTGTCCCCGCGGAAAATAGCCGTTTTGGTCACTCCGCGGGTGGTGCCACAGTCGCGCATGGTGACCACGACGTTCTGGGCCACGTCGGCCAGCTTGCGGGTCAGGTAGCCGGAGTCGGCCGTCTTCAGCGCCGTGTCGGCCAGTCCTTTTCGAGCTCCGTGGGTGGAGCTGAAGTACTCCAGCACCCGCAGCCCTTCCCGGAAGTTGGCCTTGATGGGCGTTTCGATGATCTTACCCGAGGGTTTGGCCATCAGCCCCCGCATCCCGGCCAGTTGCCGTACCTGGTCGATGTTCCCCCGGGCCCCCGACTCGCTCATCAGGAAGATGGGGTTCACGTAGCCTGGATACCGCTGGTCGTTGCGAAGCACTTCGCGCATGTCCCGCGTGATTCGGTCCCGAGCATGGGTCCAGGCATCCACCACTTTGTTGTACCGTTCCGCGTCGGTCAGATCGCCCCGCTCAAACGCCTTTTGGAGCTTGCTCACTTCCTTTTCCGTGGCAGCGATGACCTTGGGCTTGGAAGGGGGCACCAGCAGGTCGTCGGTGGCGAAGCTCAGCCCGCTCAGCGTGGCCCAGTGGAACCCCAGCCGGTTCATCCGGTCCAGCAACTCGATGGTCGCCTTGCGGCCCAGCATCTCGTAGCAGTCCGAAATCACCCGGCTCAAGGCGCTGGATTTCATCACCACGTTGTAGAAGGGCATCCGCTCATCCAGCACGCGATTGAACAGCACCCGGCCCACGGTGGTTTCAATCACGGCGCCGGGACGGCTGGTTTCACCGTGTTCGTCCCGGCATCCCCGATGCGGCGGGAGCTTGAGCTTGATTCGGGCATGGGTATCCACCTTGCCCAGGCTGTGAGCCAGCTCCACCTCGTCGAAGGTGGCAAAAGCCATCCCTTCGCCTTTGCGGTCGGGCAGTTCCAGGGTCATGTAGTAGCAGCCCATCACCATGTCCTGCGAGGCGCTGATGATCGGGGCGCCGTTGGCCGGGCTGAAGATGTTGTGGGTGGAGATCATCAAGGTGTAGGCTTCCACCTGGGCTTCGATCGACAGGGGCAGGTGGACGGCCATCTGGTCGCCGTCGAAATCGGCGTTGAAGGCGGTACAGACCAGCGGGTGGATACGAATCGCCTTGCCTTCGACGAGAATCGGCTCGAAGGCCTGGATCCCCAGGCGGTGCAGCGTCGGGGCGCGATTGAGCAGCACCGGATGATCCTGGATCACCTCTTCGAGGATGTCCCACACCTCCGGCCGCTCCAGTTCCACCATCTCCTTGGCGGCTTTGATGGTGGAGACGATCCCTCGCTCTTCGAGCTTGTTGTAGATGAACGGCTTGAAGAGTTCGAGCGCCATCTTTTTCGGCAACCCGCACTGGTGCAGACGCAGCTCGGGTCCGACGACGATCACGCTGCGGCCCGAGTAATCGACCCGCTTGCCCAACAGGTTCTGCCGGAAACGACCCTGCTTACCCTTGAGAGCATCAGAGAGGGATTTGAGCTGCCGGTTCTGGGTCGAACGCAGCACCCGGCCCCGCCGGCCGTTGTCCATCAGGGCATCGACCGCTTCCTGAAGCATGCGCTTCTCGTTGCGCACGATGACGTCCGGCGCGCGAAGATCGAGCAACTTCTTCAGCCGGTTGTTGCGGTTGATCACACGCCGGTAGAGGTCGTTGAGGTCCGAAGTCGCAAAGCGTCCGCCCTCGAGGGGCACCAGCGGGCGCAGTTCCGGCGGTATCACCGGAATCACGTCGAGGATCATCCACTCCGGACGGTTGCCGGAGCGGCGGAAGGCATCGGCCACCTTCAATCGCTTGGCGAGCTTCTGCCGCTTCTGGATCGAAGTCTCGACCTTCATCCGCTCGCGCAACTCGTGCCCGAGGGTCTCGACATCGATGCGGGCCAGCAGCTTCTTGATGCCCTCCGCCCCCATCATCGCCTCGAAAGAACCCGGACCGAACTGGTCACGCAGCTCGCGGAATTCCTCCTCCGACAGGAGCTGCCCCTCCTCGAGGTCCGGGACGTTGCCCGGATCGGTGACGGTATAGGCTTCGAAGTAGAGCACCCGCTCCAGCTCACGCTTGGAGATGTCGAGGAGGTGGCCGATCCGACTCGGAAGCTGGTGGAAGAACCACACGTGAGAAACCGGCGAAGCCAGCTCGATGTGACCCATCCGCTCCCGTCGAACCTTCGACTGCGTGACCTCGACACCACACTTGTCGCAAACCACCCCGCGGTGCTTCATCCGCTTGAACTTGCCACAGAGGCATTCCCAGTCGGTCACCGGCCCGAAAATCCTGGCGCAGAAGAGACCATCCCGTTCAGGCTTGAAGGTCCGGTAGTTGATCGTCTCCGGCTTGGTGACTTCGCCGTAGGACCAGGATCGAATCTTCTCCGGCGACGCAAGGCTGATGCGAATGGACGTAAAGTCGTTGATCGTCCGCGCCCTGTCGAAAAACAGCGAACTCTTGCTCAAGACCGCCTCCCGCCGGGGCTCACCCGGCCAAGCCTCTGGAACTTCGCCCGTGGTCCGCGCTGCCGCCTCACGCGTCGTCCTCGCCCTGCTCGGCCAACAGCTCGATATCGAGGCAAAGGGCCTGCAACTCCTTGATCAACACGTTGAACGATTCCGGCAAACCCGGTTCGACCCAGCCCTGCCCCTTGACGATCGCCTCGTAGATCTTGGTCCGGCCGTAGACATCGTCGGACTTGCAGGTCAGAAGCTCCTGCAACACGTGGGCCGCGCCGTAGGCCTCGAGCGCCCAGACTTCCATCTCACCGAAACGCTGGCCGCCGAACTGGGCCTTACCGCCCAGGGGCTGCTGTGTGATCAGGGAGTAGGGCCCGATAGAACGGGCGTGAATCTTGTCGTCGACCAGGTGGCTGAGCTTGAGCAGGTAGATGTAACCGACCGTCACCTTCTGCTCGAAACGCTCCCCGGTCATCCCATCGTGCAGGTAGGTCTTGCCATCCAGCGGAAGACCGGCCTGCTCGAGGTAATGCTTGATGTCCTTCTCGCGTGCACCGTCGAAGACCGGCGTCGCGAACTTCATGCCGAGCGCCATGCCGGCCCATCCCAGGTGCGTCTCCAGGATCTGTCCGACGTTCATACGACTCGGCACACCCAGGGGATTGAGCACGACGTCGACCGGCGTACCATCCGGCAGGTAGGGCAGGTCCTCGATCGGCAGGATGCGGGCGATCACGCCCTTGTTGCCGTGGCGACCGGCCATCTTGTCGCCCACGGAGAGTTTCCGCTTCATCGCGATGAAGACCTTGACCAGCTTGATCACGCCGGGCGCCAGTTCGTCACCCTTGGCCAGCGCTTCGATCCGCTCGCGGTGGAATTTCTCGAGCAATTGGACCTTCTTCTGGGTCCGCTCCTCGATCTTCCGAATCGCCTCGATGGTGGCCTTTCGCTTGGGCGCCACGTCGAGACGCATCAGGTCCTCGGTCTGCAGCTCCCGGATGATCTCCCGGCTCAGGACAGTCCCCTCGGGGAGCACTTCGCGACTGCCGTCGAGCGACACCAGCGCCGAGCGCAAAGGCTCACCTTCCAGCAGGTCGGCGATCAGGCGACGGTTCTCCTCGTTGATGATTCGAATCTCGTCATTGAGATTCTTCTCCCATCGCTGAATCTGCTCCCGCTCGATGGCGCGGTGGCGCGAGTCCTTCTCCTGTCCTTTGCGTGCGAAGACCCGGACATCGACCACGATTCCTTCGATGCCCGGAGGACTGGTCAGGCTCGCGTCGCGCACGTCCCCCGACTTCTCGCCGAAAATCGCCCGCAGCAGCTTCTCTTCCGGGGTGAGCTGGGTTTCGCCCTTCGGCGTAACCTTGCCGACGAGAATATCTCCCGGCTTGACGTGAGCGCCGATGCGAATGATGCCGCTCTCGTCGAGATCCTTGAGGAACTCTTCCGAGACGTTGGGAATGTCGCGGGTGATCTCTTCCGGACCAAGCTTCGTGTCCCTGGCTTCGACCTCGAACTCCTCGATATGGATCGAGGTGTAGGCGTCTTCCCGGACCAGTCGTTCCGAGACCAGGATCGCGTCCTCGAAGTTGTATCCACGCCAGGGCATGAAGGCCACCAGCACGTTGCGCCCGAGGGCCAGCTCACCGTTCTCGGTGCAGGGACCGTCGGCCAGCACCTGCCCGGCGCGCACACGGTCTCCCTGGCTGACGATGGGCCTCTGGTTGATGCAGGTGTTCTGGTTCGAGCGCCGGAACTTGACCAGCGAGTAGACATCGGCACCGAAGTCTTCGCCGCCTTCCTCGCCGGTCACACGAACGATGATGCGCGTCGCGTCGATCTTGTCGACGATCCCCGAGCGGCGGCAAATCACCACCGCTCCCGAATCCCGGGCGGTGGTCTCCTCCATGCCGGTCCCCA
Source organism: Acidobacteriota bacterium (assembly GCA_030949985.1). NCBI lineage: Bacteria > Pseudomonadati > Acidobacteriota > Acidobacteriota bacterium. The sequence continues at coordinate 6,242 of JAUZRX010000072.1, read as the reverse complement.
CGACGGGAGATTCCGGCTGCAGCAGCGGCACCGCCTGGCGTTGCATGTTGGAGCCCATCAGCGCCCGGTTCGCGTCGTCGTTCTCGAGAAAGGGCACCAGGGCCGCCGCCACCGAAACAAGCTGCTGGGGCGACACGTCGATGAAATCGATTTCCTCACGGGGCGCGAAGAGGAAGCTGCCGGCTCGCCGGGCCGTCACACGCTCGTTGACAAAGCGTCCGTTCTCGTCGAGCGGCGCGTTGGCCTGCGCGATGGTCATCCGGTCTTCTTCCCAGGCCGTGAGATAGAAGGCATAGGGTTCGGCGGCCGGTTTGCGCTTCCCGGCCTTTTCCATGGAAGCCACCAGGTCTTCGAACTCGTCGAGGGGCATGACCTCGCCCACCTCGCGACCGGTGCCACCCGCGTAGGTCAGGCGCACGTGATCGACCACGCGACCATCGACGACCTTGCGATAGGGCGATTCGATGAATCCGTAGTCGTTGATCCGTGCATAGCAGGCCAGCGACGAGATCAGTCCGATGTTCGGTCCTTCCGGGGTCTCGATCGGGCAGATGCGACCGTAGTGGGTCGGGTGCACGTCACGCACTTCGAAACCCGCCCGCTCACGACTCAGGCCACCGGGCCCGAGAGCCGACAGACGCCGCTTGTGGGTCACCTCCGACAGCGGGTTGGTCTGGTCCATGAACTGCGAAAGCTGACTGCTGCCGAAGAACTCCTGTACCGCCGCGACGACCGGCTTGGCGTTGATCAGGTCGTGAGGCATGGCGGTCGTCATTTCCTGGTAGACCGACATCTTCTCCTTGATCGCGCGTTCCATGCGAATCAGTCCGATGCGGAACTGGTTTTCCAGCAGTTCGCCCACCGAGCGGACGCGCCGGCTGCCCAGGTGATCGATATCGTCGAGCTGCCCCTCGCCCTGGCTCAGACCGAGGAAATAGCGTACGACAGCGTAGAAGTCGTCTGGATGAAGAATCTTTTCGTCGAGCGGCCGGCTGGTCCCCAGCCGCGTGTTGAACTTGAGCCGACCGACCCGCGAGAAGTCGTATCGCTGGGGATCGAAGAACATCGCGTTGAACAGCTTGTTCGCCGCATCGAACGTCGGCGGGTCACCCGGACGGAGCTTGCGGTAGATCTCCAGCAACGCTTCCTCCGGGGTCTTCACGCCGTCCTTCTTCAAGGTGGTATGCAACACGGGCCCGACCGGATCGTTCTCGGGGAAAAAGACGATCAATCGCTCGATGCCCGCTTCCCGGATTTCGGCCAACTGCTCGGCCGTGATTTCCTGGTTGACCTCGCAAATCAACTCACCCGTTTCAGGGTGCACGATCGGCTCGAGGGCCACGGCGCCGGAAAACTCCTCCTCGGCGACCGGCACATAGGCGATCGCGGCATCCTCGAGGCGCTTGAGATTCGCCTTGCGGATTTTCACACCCTTACGCAGGATGGTTTTGCCCTGGTCGTTTTTGATCTCCTCGAGCGCGCGTTTCTGCAGCAGTCCCGGTCCGACACCCCAGAGGATGTTTTCTTCCTGCAGCAGAACTTCCGTCGGCGTGTAGAACTCGCGCAGGATCTCCTCATCCGAGGAAAGCCCGAGGGCGCGCAGGAACACCGTGCCGTGGAATTTCCTCTTACGATCGATGCGAACGTTGAGGATCTGCTTCTGGTCGTACTCGAACTCGACCCAGGCCCCCCGGTAGGGAATGATCTTCGCTGTGTGGGTGCTGCGGTCCGGCGTGGCCTGGAAGAAGACCCCGGGAGATCGGTGGAGCTGGGAGACGATCACCCGCTCGGTTCCGTTGATGATGAAAGTCCCATCACCGGTGAGCATCGGAATCTCGCCGAAGTAGACCTCCTGCTCCTTGATGTCGCGGATCGATCGGGCGCCGGTTTCGGGATCCTTGTCGTAGACGATGAGGTGGATCGTCACCTTCAACGGCACGTTGAAGCTCATTCCCCGCGCCTGGCATTCCTCCATCGAGTACTTGAACTTCAGCCCGACGGGTTCGCCGCACTCCTCACAGATCTCGAGCTTGTTCGGATTCGATTCCCCGCAACTCGGGCAGCCGAACTCCGACTCCTTCGGCATCCGCGCGATGAAGGGCTGGCCGCAGTTGCGGCAAACGACGCGCAGTTTCTCGATCCCCTGAAGGATCTCGCACTTGCATGCCCAGTGCCCGATCGAGTACTCCATGAACTCGAGACTGCAGGTCTCGCGAAAATCTTCGATCGGGAAGATCGACTTGAACACGGCCTGGAGCCCGACGTCCTCGCGGTCGTCGGGAGCCGTGTACATCTGCAGGAAGCGCTCGTAGGAGCGTTTCTGCACCTCGATCAGGTTGGGAATGCGAATGGTTGAGGGGATCTTGGAGAATCCCTTGCGTCCACGCGGCTTGATTTCGGCTGTAGCCATCAGAGCCCACCCTCAGGAAATGCTGCGTAACACCGGGATCCGGCCACCCCCCGGGGGGGGCCGGAGTGGAGAACAACCAGCACGGAATCGCCACCGGCGGGAAAGAACGGCCCCACACCGGTACGGCGGCAAGACAGACGTAGCCCGCTTCCCCGCATCGAGCAGGGACCGGGCCACGCCTTCTGTCGACAAGGCATCACGGACCGAACCGGGCACCTCCGACTGACGGACTACTTGATCTCCGCGGTCGCGCCGACTTCTTCGAACTTCTTCTTGATCTCTTCGGCCTCGTCCTTGGTCACGGCTTCCTTGACCACCTTCGGGGCCGATTCGACCAGTTCCTTGGCCTCCTTGAGGCCGAGGCTCGTGACCTCGCGGACGACCTTGATCACGTTGATCTTCTTCGGGCCGACGGCGGTCAGCTCGACGTCGAACTCGGTCTTCTCCTCCGCGGCGGCCTCGCCACCGGCGGCGCCAGCCACGGCGGCGACGGCAACCGGTGCGGCGGCGGAAACGCCCCACTTCTCTTCGAGCATCTTGACGAGGTTCGCAGCCTCCATCACGGTCAGCTCGCTCAGCGACTCAGCAATCTGATTGAGATCAGCAGCCATGGTGTTCTTGCTCCTTCGTGGTCCGGCCTTTCGTCCGCCGGTCCGGAAAACCTTAGATCTTCTGACACCCTGCACCGGAGCGGGCCCAATGCCCCAATTCCGAGCCGGTGGACTTATTGCCTATCCTCTAGACTACCCACCCTGCTGGCTGTGCTTGTCGAGCACGGTGGCGAGCTGGGTGGCCGGGGTCGAGAACAAACGGACCAGCTTCTGCGCCGGACCGTTGATCAGGGACAACAACATCGACCGGGTCTCGTCGATGCCCGGCAACTTGGAAACCGCGACGACGCCTTCGCCGTCGACGGTCTGATTGCGATCGATCAGGCCGGCCTTGATTCCGAGCCGGGGGTGATCCTTGGCGAAATCCACCAGGCTCTTGGCCGTGCTCACCGGCTCTTCGGCGTGATAGACCATGGCGGTCGGTCCACTGAACCAGCCTTCGAGAGCCGCCACGGGGCCTTCTCCCGCGGCCCGCTTGGCCAGGCGGTTCTTGATCACCTGCATCCGCGCGCCCTTCTCCCTCAGACCGGCCCGCAACTTGTTGACCTCGTTGCTGTCGAGACCGGTCAGATCGACGAGGAAGATGCTGTTGGCCGACTCGAAGATCTCGCGAATCTGCTCGACCTGGGCTTCCTTCTGGCTCCTGGTATAAACCATCGCCGTTCTCCTTCCGCCCTCAGGCCCGCTCGACCACGCCGACCTTCTCCAGGTCCGCGAGGTCCAGCTCGAGGCTTGGACTCATCGTCGTGCCGATGTGACAGGTGCGAATGTACCGGCCCTTGGCCGCCGCAGGCTTGGCCCGCTGAATCGCAGTGAGAAAGGCTCGGAAATTGTCGAGCAACTGCTCCTGCGAAAACGACTTCTTGCCGATCACGCCATGCACGATCGAAGTCTTGTTGACCCGGAACTCCACCCTACCGGCCTTGATCTCACGAACCGCGTCACCGATGTTCGGAGTCACGGTGCCGACCTTCGGGTTGGGCATCAGCCCCCGGGGGCCGAGGATCTTTCCCAGCCGACCGATGTCCCGCATCGTGTCCGGCGTGGCGACGACGGCTTCGAAGTCGAGGAAACCGCCCTGGATCTTCTCCACGGCCTCCTTGCCCGACAGAACGAAGTCGGCACCAGCTTCCTCGGCTTCCTTGAGCTTCTCTCCTCCAGCGATGGCCAGGACCCGCTTGGTCTTGCCCGTACCGTGGGGCAAGACCACCGTACCGCGCACCATCTGGTCCGCGTGACGGGGATCGACCCCCAGGAGGAAGGCGACTTCGACGGTCTCGTCGAAACCCGCCCAGGAAATCTCGTTGAGCTTTTGCAGGGCCTGGGAAACCTCGATCGGAGCCCGGTCGAGCTTCTCCGCTACGGCCCTGTATTTCTTTCCACGGCGCGCCATTTCAAAACCTCCAGCCGACGCTACTCGACGACCTCGATACCCATGCTGCGTGCGCTGCCGGAAATCGTGCGCACGGCGGCGTCCATGTCGGCGGCCGTCAGGTCCGGCCACTTGGCTTTGGCGATCTCCTCCAACTGGGCCCGGGTGACTTTGCCGACCTTCTTCCGGTTCGGCTCACCCGATCCCTTCTCGACACCCACGGCCTTGAGCAGCAGGATCGATGCGGGAGGAGTCTTGGTAATGAAAGTGAAGGAACGGTCCTGGTAGATCGTAATCACCGCGGGAATGATCATTCCCCGCTGGTCCTGGGTCTTGGCATTGAATGCCTTGCAAAACTCCATGATGTTGACGCCGTGCTGCCCGAGGGCGGGACCCACCGGCGGTGCCGGAGTGGCTTGCCCCGCGGGACAGTGCAGCTTGACCATGGCCATCACTTTCTTCGCCATCGTTTCCTCGCGCGGCGGGAGGCTCGAGCTTCATCCCCTCGCCGTTGGCCGACAACCTGGTGTCGGCGTTCTCCCGGCCCGACTCAGTCGGGCCGCTTGACCTGGTGGAACTCGAGTTCCACCGGCGTCGCCCGGCCGAAGATACTGACCATGACCTTGAGCGTCGCCCGGTCTTCGTTGATCTCTTCCACCACTCCCGTGAAGTTGCTGAACGGCCCGTCGGTGATCTTCACGGTCTCGCCGACCTTATAGTCGAACTTCGGCTTGGGCTTGGTCTCGGTGACGTGGATCTGGCCGAGAATCCTGTCGACCTCCTCCTGCGTCATCGGCAGCGGACGCTGAGAACCGCCGACGAAACCCGTAACCTTGGGAGTGCTCCGCACCACGTGCCACGCCTCGTCCGACATCTCCATCTGGACCAGCACGTAGCCCGGAAAGAACTTCTTCTTCAGCGTGTACTTCTTGCCGTCGCGAATCTCGACGACATCTTCGGTCGGCACCAGGATCTCGCCGATCTTGTCCCCCATCCCGTAGGCATCGGCCCTCTGCCGGAGGGACTGCATGACCTTGTTTTCGAATCCACTGTAGGTGTGGATGATGTACCACTCCTTGCCGTCGTCCCCGGGAGGCGGCGCGGACGTGCCGGCCTCGGGATCGGCGGTGTCCACAGGAGCCGCCTCGGCCCCCTCGGCGCCGGCGGGAGTCTCGACGGCGGGATCGGGCGCCGGGGACGAAGCCTCGGCGGGGACGTCAGAATCGATCTGCTCCCTCTTTTCGGTATCCGTCATCCTTCACCCGCCCAAGGCCGGCCCCCTGGAAAGAGCCCGCCGGAACCACGGTCCCCAGGGGACCGCTAGGAGAAAAGCACCAATTTCTGGAGCGTGGCCAACACGAGGTCGACCAGACCCAGGTAAACCGCCACGATGATCGTCGCCACGATCACCACCAAGGTGGTCCCGTAAACCTCCTGCTTGCTCGGCCAGGACGTCCGCTTGAGTTCCTTCCAGACGTCGTCGACGAACCCTCGCGCCTTGCCGATGCCTCCTGCCATGACCATCTCCACGTGCCCAGGTCGGGCACTGCCGCGCCTACTGGCAGGGCAGGAGGGACTCGAACCCCCAACCTACGGTTTTGGAGACCGTTGCTCTGCCAATTGAGCTACTGCCCTGCGCCGGGCAACCCCGAAGGGCCCCCACGGTCTTTCCAAGTCCCGCCCCCCCCGGGGAGACGGGACCACGTCGCTACTCGATGATCTCGGTGATGGTGCCGGCACCCACGGTGCGGCCACCCTCACGAATCGCGAAGCGAAGCCCCTTGTCCATCGCGATCGGCTTCTGCAACTCGCCCACCACCTCCAGGCGGTCGCCGGGCATCACCATCTC
>JAUZRX010000071.1 GCA_030949985.1 Acidobacteriota bacterium | reverse complement strand
GACCTTCGGCAGCAGGACGACGAGCCGGTTCATCACCTGGACCAACAGCCCGCCGAAGGCCAGCGCCGCCCAGCCGAAGACCACGAAGCCCCAGTGCAGCGGCAGGGCGAAGATCTCCTCGGAAGACCAGAAGGCATGGCCCCACTCGTTGTAGGCGACATTGGGCATGATCAGGAAGGGACCCACCACCGCCACCAGCACGGTGACCGACATCCGGTGCGCATAGACCGGGAGCCGGGTCATGGCGTAGATCAACATGCTGCCCCCGAGCAGGATGTACAGCGGGAAGGAGCCGTAGAACAGGATGATGTGGCTCGGGGTGAAGGAGGTGTCACGCAGGACGGTCTGATGCCAGGAGGCATCCTCCTCCGCGAAGTAACTGGCCGCAAAGTAGAGCGCGAACACGTAGGCGGCGATGATGCCGACCCAGACCATGTAGCGCCGGAACTCCTCGTTCGGCTGCAGCCGGTCGAGGTTGCGGTCCCGCGTCAGCCAGAGCCAGGCCCAGGTGATCAGGGACGCCGACCAGATCACCACGCTTTCCACATAGAACAGCGTCATCCAGTAGGTCTCGAAGGCCGGCGTCGTGGCGTCCAGGCCATGCTCCCAGGCCGCCCACTGCTGATACCAGCGTCCGGCCAACGCCAGCACCAGGATGACCGCCATGATCGGCAGGCAGGTGCGCAGCACCGGGCCCGCCACGATGCCCGCGGGGGAGGCGCCGGACTCGCCGGAACTTCCCACCGCCGCTCGAATGTCTTCCGCTCTTGCGCTCATTTTCAATCCTCCTCCTCATACTTCAGCTCGGCCGCCGCAAGCCGCAGGCGCCCCCGGGACGGGCCTGCGGCGGATTGCCGCAAGCCTCACAGACAAACTATAGCCCGGCGAAACGGATTGTCAACACCCTGGGAACAGTCTTTTTACGAATGTCCATGCATCCACCGCTGCGGGAACCGGCCACAGGCCCGGCGGTTGGCAGGCAACGGTTTGTTTTTCTTACTGTTTCACGCAATTGTTGCGCGGGCGGCGCGAATCCGCACCGGACGGCAGGATTGTTGACAGATCATGGAGGCGGGTGGTGGGAGAGGACTCCGGGAGGGTCAGCCGGCATCGTCCGCCAGGCGGTGCAGCCGGATCAGCTCCAGCATGCGCCGGGCGGTCTGCTCGCGGACCATGGTCAGTCCGGGCTTGATGCCGCGCTCGGAGGCCTCGAAGGCGCGCATGGTGTTGCAGATGACCCCGTCCAGGCGCACGCCGGCGCAGACGATGTCGGTCATGTTGCCCCAGTCGGCGAACATCTCCAGGGTCAGCTCGCAGGCGGTGATCATGAACACGGTGGGACCCGGGTGGCCGTCGGACTGCAGGGCCAGCACCTGCTCGCCGATGTAGTGCACCGTGGGAATGAACAGCGGCTTGCCGCGCTCCGCGTCGAGGGCGTTGACACACTTGCCGATGAAGCACTGGCGGCAGACCGGATGTCCGGGATCGGCCCGGCAGGCGTCGCTGAAGCGGCCGCTGGGACACTCGAAGGGCTTGTGGCAGTAGGAGAATCCGACCACGAAGCGGGTGTCCGGGCGGGCGAGCAGGCGCTCCAGCTCCGCCTGGCCGGAAACGCCCAGGAGCCAGAAATCGCCCTCGCGCAGGTAGCGGCGGCGGCGCAGGTAGGAGCGGATCAGCCCCCAGCCGTGGCGCAGGGGATGGCGGAAGACGTAGCGTTGCAGGACCCGGCGCTCGTCGTGGGCGACCAGGTAACGCAGCGCCTTCCAGCGCAGCAGGCGCCGCGTGCGGGCGCGGATCCCCGGCAGGTCCGGCCGCGGGTCCTGCTCGCGCAGGGGGTGGCGCGCGGCCAGCTCCGCAGCCCCGCGGTCCCAGTCGGCCTCGGCCCGCCGCGGGTCCTGGTAGCGGTCCCAGAAGCGCAGCGGCGCTTCCGGCACCGCCCCGGCCGCCGGGGCGGCGGCCCCTCCCCTCCGCCCGGGGGACGGGCCGGAGGGGCCGCCTTCGCCGCCGCGGCTCATGCTAGAAGCCGATGCTCAGCGAGGCGCCCACGGTCCAGAAGTCCCGGTCCTTGTCGGTGTCGTTCACTATAGCGTTGGCGCCCAGGACATTGTTCACCGTCGCCGCGAAGTTGTTGTCGGTGTTGGTGAAGCCCGGCACGTAGTGGTAGCGGGCGTCGAGGCCGAGGAAGATGTTGGGCAACAGCTCGTAATCCACCCCGCCACCGAACACCGCGCCGAGTTCCAGCACCGTGGCCGCGTCCGAGGGCGGGCTGATGACATTGACATCGAAGCCCACGGGGATGATCCAGGGCCGGATCTTCGAGCCCTCCAGGAAGCGGATCTTGGGCGCGGCGCTCAGGGAGAGCATGGTGACGTGGTTGTCGCCCATGACTGCACAATTGGCGACAGCCGTGGCTCCTGTCGTCGCTGTCGCCAAGAGGCATTCGGCAGTCGGGGTGATGAGCACCGAGCGCTGCGAGCCGTAGTCCTTGAATTCGATGGTCAGCTCGCCGCTGAGCCAGGTGCCCGGCATCAGCCCGAGCAGGTCGTCGGACATCAGGAACTCCAGCCCCGCGCTGGCGTACCAGCCGTCGTTGGCGCCGAGCGAGGGAAGCCCCGCAAAGGCCTGCAGGTTGGTGTCGGTGAAGATCTCGCCGCTGCGGTCGTCCAGGGCGTCGGCGTAGCCGCCGCGGAAGGTGACCCGGTTGCCGTACTTGGGCTCGAGGGCGGCGGCCGACTCGACGCGGGTCACGCGCCGCTCCAGCTCCTGCATCGGCGGGGTGCGGCCGGCCTCGATCTCCTGGTGCGCGGACCGGACCTTCTGCTGCTCGGCCTTCATACGGGCCAGTTCCTGCTGCATCTGCTGCATCTGCTGCTGCATCTGCCGGAGCTGGCGCTCCAGGTCCTGCACGGCGTCGGCGCTGGCGGCCGCGGGCGCGAGCATCAGCGCTGCGGCGATGGCCGCGGCCCTCCCCTTGTGTTTAACGCTCACATCGGTCTTGATGTCACTTTCTCTCTTGGTTTGGTCGTGTTGTAGAATCGGCCGGAGCCGGAGTACACCCCTCTCATGATGCAGATTAGACACGAAACGGCCATGTGTCAACAATCATGTGTCCGCCCCGGGCGACAAAACGCCATTTCCGGGTCGCGAAAGGGAGACAGCCGCCCATGGTGTCGACAATCTCCGCCGCCGCGGGGGGCCAGGCCGGGGCAAGGCTTCATTGCCGCGCCACCGCCGAGCGGCCGCCGCGCAGCAGGTATTTCTGGATCTTGCCGGTGGCCG
>JAUZRX010000070.1 GCA_030949985.1 Acidobacteriota bacterium | reverse complement strand
CTCGCATCCGTCCCAGGATGCTGGAGAAGAGGAGGCCAGCGATGGCGAGAGGGCGTTCACAGCGTGTCCGGCGTAGTGAGGAAGAGTGGCGGGAGATTCTTGAAAGATTCGAGGCCTCGAAACTGAGCCTCAGGGCGTTCTGCCGCCAGGAGCAAATCGGGATCGCAAGCCTGCATCGCTGGCGGAAGCGTCTGGCGCTTGCCCTTGGACCCGGATTCGTCGACCTCCGGCCTCCGAGCGTTGTCGGAAATCACGAAGGCTGGGAGTTGGACCTGGAACTGCCCGGAGGCGGGCGTCTACGGCTGCGGGGCTGAGTGGTGTTTCTCGCGGAACGACCCCGGCGCATTCTGGCCTACCGTGATCCCGTCGACATGCGCAAGTCCTTCGACGGGCTCGTCGCTCTGGTCAAGAGCGTGCTGGAAGAGGATCCTCTCTCTGGTACGCTCTTCGTCTTCTTCAACCGGCGCGGCAATGACTTGAAGCTCGTGACGTGGGATCGGACGGGCTTCTGCCTGTTTGCCAAACTCTTGGAAATACTGGAGATGAAATACTGGAGCTCGAACGGAGCATCCCGGACGGTAGAATTCTGTATAGATTTCCGCATCCGTCGGGGGCAAACGGCCACCGGGCGAGGCAATTCAAGGAGGCGAAACTAACGCTGAGGCGATGTCTCAAGGAGGCCTTGAGTGCGAGTGTCCCTGCTGGCGCTGTTCAACAACCGCATGCAGTGGACAGCGCGCCGCGCCGCCGCTGATCGGCGAGGCGTTGGGACGCTTGGCGATGGGAATGCAGAGGCACACGAGCCAGTCGTCACGAATCTTTGCAGGTCTGCTGGTGTATCTGGCTCACCTCGATCACTCCTATCTCCGGTCTGCGATTGTTCCTGGACAACAGCAACCCCTATGGGGCTCGGTGTGCGACACCTTTTCCGTCCCGGTGGGCAGTTTTCGATTGCCGGCTGGGTGAGATTTCGTCTGCCCCGCTCATGTGTCGGGCGCTCACGGGGAACGGCGGATTCACCAAGGGGCCGGAGGCTCCGGTGACGGGGCCGTTACCGCTTGGAGAACGGCTTGGGGTAAACTGCCGGGGCAACGAGCCGCTGCCCTGCGGGGAAATCGGCGGTGAGCCGGTCGTCGGGACCAGGAGGTGGCGATGAGATGGTCGGAGGCGTACGCCACTGGCATCGAGCGTGTCGACGAGCAGCACCGGATGATTTTCAAGATGGCGGAGGACTTCCAGGCCGTTCTCGATGAAAAGGTGCGGGGGGAGAGAACCTATGGCTTGCTGCTCGAGACTTTGGATCGCTACTGCGCTGCCCACTTCAGCTTCGAGGAACGTTGCATGGAGGAGTACAACTGCCCCGCGGCCGAGAGGAACAAGCAGGCGCACGAGAGTTTTGTGCAGGTCCTGGCGGGCTACCGGCAGCGTTACGCGGAGAAAGGCTTCGATCCGGTCGAGGCCCAGGGTCTTCTCGACACCCTGAACAGATGGCTGGTCGAACACATCTGCGGGATCGACGTGGAACTGCGAAAATGCGTGGGAGACTCCGGGGATTGACCGTGGCCGGCGCGCTGGCGGGGCGCGGTGGTGAAGGGGTGCCGGGAGGGCGCTCTCCGCGGTGACAGGCTGGGGGACGGTGCTGGCTTCCGCGCACCGGGGCGAGGTCGAATCAGGGTTGGAGGGGCCCGCTCCAGCTCACGTCGTGATCGACTCCGCCCGGGCTCCGGGCGCGATTTCCGGCCCGGCATTTTCCGGGGATACCTGGGATGCAACGGTCCATCCTGATTGCGGACGACTCGAACACGATTCGGCAGGTCGGCAGTCGAGCCTTCGAAAACCGGGGTGTCGCGGTGGTCTACGCGTCCGGCGGGCGTCAGGTGCTGGATCTGGCGGAGCAGGCGCGGCCGGACGTGGGGTTGTTGGACGTACTGAGCCCGGAAATCGACGGTTACCAGGTGAGCCGGCGTCTGGCCGGGGCCTCAGCGAAGGGAAGGATTCCGGTATGGCTGTTGACGGGCGCATGCGAGCCCTTCGGCGAGGAGCGGGCGGCGCGGTGCGGCGGCGCCGGTGACCGGGTCAAGCCTTGCGAGCCCCGGGTGCTGGTGGAACCGGTCGAGGAGGTGCACGCAGGACTTCCGGCTTGGGATTGTGGGGGCCGTATCGCGGGTTGGACCCGCCGGCACCGGATGCCGGGCGAGGACGCGATGTGGGTGTCGGGCGCGGCCGGCGGGCTCGAGGATACCGACTCCGGATGCCCGCCGCGTAGCGATTTCCGGGGATCCGGACGACGGGCAGGGCATCGCGCTGGTGGGGCGGTGGCTGAGCGGGCCGGTGTCGCCGGTCCGGGCGCTGAAGGCGGGGGCGGGCATCGCGCCGGGCAAGCCGGTCACCCGGCGCTTGCGTCCGCGTCGGCGGGAGGGGGAGCGGGTGCCGGGTCTTTTCGCGGATCGGATCGCGGGCCTGGTCGAGGCGAGCGGGGGGCAAGCGCTGACGACGGATCCGCCGTCGGAACCGGCGCTGCGGGAAGGGCTCGAAACGGTGGGAGTGATCATTCCGATGGAGGGGGCGGTGGATCCGGGGGAGGAGGCGTTCCGGCGGGAGGAGGAGCCGGCGAAGCCGGGGACGCAGGCGGAGTCCCGCCGGACGAAGCTGTCCAGCGCCGCGTTCGTCGAGCGCGCCCCGGCCGCGGGTGGTGGCCAAGGCGCGGGCGCGGCTCGCGGACCTCGAAAGCCACCTGGCGAGCCCGGCCGAACGGCTGGAGAGCGTCGCATCAACGCCGCCGCGTCAGCATGGGCTCGGCGGCCGCCTTGTTTTTGACCGGCCCGGGAGTAGACTCTTCCAGACCACCCGGAGCCGGCGGCTGAGCGTCGGTCCTCAAGGAGAGAGCGATGGATCAGGCGAATCGCCAGATCGTGCTGGAGGCCGTCAAGTCGGCCATTATCACCGAGTTGCGTGGCGAGGAAATCTACCGGGCCGCGGCCGAACGGGCGACGGATCCGGCCGCCAAACAGATGTTCGAGTCGCTGGCGGCCGACGAAAAGCAGCACAAGGCGTTTCTCGAGCAGAACTTCAAGTCGCTGCTGGAGGACGGTGTGTGGGCGGTGCCCGCCACGCCCGAGAATCTCACGCCCCTCGATCACTCCGACGTGATCAACGCCGACTTTCTCAAACGGGTCAAGGGTGGTGCTTTCGAGATGGCCGTCATCGCCGCCGGTTGCGAGCTCGAGCGTTCGGCGATCAACTTCTACAACCAGCAGGCTGCGGAGTGTCCCGACGAGGAGTCGAAGAAGGTCTTTCGCTTCCTGGCAGAATGGGAAGAGAGTCACCTCAGCGCCCTGACGGAACTCGAAGGTCGGCTCAAGGACCAGTACTTCGCCGACCAGGGTTTCGCTCCCTTCTAGGCCGCTCCCTGATGACGACACGGTTCTTGCGTCCGCTGCTGCCGATCTTCGTGTTCGGATCCTTGGCCCTGTCCTGCCTGCCCGGTGGCGGGGGCGCGATCAACCTCGAGGCCCTCGACGAGTTGCGGGTCGAAGACCTGGACGGTCGCATCTGGGACCGCCAGGCTTTCGAAGGCAAGGTGGTGTTGATCGACTTCTGGGCCACCTGGTGCGGACCCTGCGTACACGAGATCCCGTTCCTCAAGACCGCCTGGCAGCGCTTCGGCGAGCACGACTTCCTGATCCTCGGCATCAGCCTCGACGGGGCGGACCGCAAGGGTTTCCGGGAGTGGCTGAAGGCCAACGATGTCACCTGGCCCCAGGTGCACGAGGGGCAGAGCTTCGACTCGCCGACGCCGCGGCTGTTCGGAATCCGCGCCATCCCCCGCTCGATTCTCCTCGATCGCAAGGGCCAGGTGATCGGCACCAACCTCCGCGGCCCACGGCTGATCCAGGCCGTGGAGGAGGCGATGGGAGCTCCCCGCTGAGGACTTAGCGATTCCGGCCCGCCAGGCCCGCCGCGTAGTGCATGTCGCGCACCAGGTGGTAGCCCACATGCAATACCGCGGTGGGGGCCAGCCGTTCCGCCATGCGCACCTGGGCCCGGGCCAGGGCCAGGAGGGCTTGCCGCAGGGGCCCTGGGGTGGCACGGGTCAGGCCGTGGGTCAAGGCCATGGTGCGCCGGAACCAGCCTCGTTGCTTCCCCCAGCGCATCCCCTCCGTTCGCAGGAAGGTTTCCACCTGCGCCAGCCGGTGCCTGTCGGCGAAATGGCGCGCCATGGCGCCGGCTTCCATGTGCCGCCGGCAGTGGGCGGGGAAGTCGGCGAACTCGGAGCGGTGGCGGGTGGTCGTGGCCTCGGTGTAGACGAGCCCCACTCCCGCCCGCTCCAGCCGAAAGGCCAGCTCGATGTCCTCGAAGCCATAGCGGGAAAAACCTTCGTCGTAGCCCCCCACCGCCAGCAGGGTCCGGCGCGGCACGGAAAAGTGCCCCGTCAGGCAGTCGGTGAAACTCAACGCTTCGCGCCGTGCGGCCAGGCGCTGGTGGCGTCGCCGCTCCTCCTCGGCCAGAAAACGCCCGAAACGTCCGGTGAAGAATTCCGGGTCCGGCTCGATGCGTCCCACCAGCCCCCGCGGGGGGGCCTCGGCGGGGTGGGCCGCGGCATGCACTTCCAGCAGGTTCGGGGCGGCGGTCATGTCGTCGTCCAGGATCAGCGCCACTCGCCCCCGAGCCGCCCGCAACCCCGCGTTGCAGGCCCCGGCGCGTCCCGAGTGGGTCGGCAGCCGCTGAAGTCGGGCGGGGAAGGGGAGATCGAGGTTTCGCGGCAGCACCACGGGTTGGGGGGAGCTGTCGTCCACCACCACCACCTCGGCCCCGCCTTCCGGCACCCTGCAGCGTGCCAGTGCGGCCAGGGTCGCCCGGAGGCGGTGCCCCCCCTCGAAGGTGGGAATGACGACGCTGATCTCCACGATTTCGTCGGCTCTCCGGTGTGAGGGGGCCATGGTACCCCACGGCATCCGGTAGACTCTCCGTCATGGAGGCAGTTCATGGCAACCCAGGGTAAGGGCGGCGAGGCGGGGCGGAGTACGGTCTACCTGCTCGACGGCACCTACACTGTTTTTCGCTCCTACTACGCCATCGCCGCCCTGACGGCTCCCGATGGTCGACCCACCGGCGGGGTCTACGGTTTTCTCTCCACCGTGCGCAAGCTGCTGCGCGAGCGCCGGCCGGAACACTTCGCCGTCGCCTTCGACCTGGAGGGTCCGACCCACCGGGACCTGGTCTTTGCCGAGTACAAGGCCAACCGGGCCGAGCCTCCCGAAGACCTGGTGCCCCAGTTCGACCTGGCCCGGAGAGCCTGCGAGGTGATGGGCTGGCCGGTGCTCACCGCCGAGGGTTTCGAGGCCGACGACGTGATCGCCACCCTGGCCCGGCAGGCGACGGAGCGCGGCATGAAGGTGGTGATCGTCACCGCCGACAAGGATCTCTACCAGCTCGTCGACGGCGACGTGGTGGTGCTCAACCCCGCCAAGGAAGATCGCATCCTCGACCCGGCCGGCGTGGAGGAGGTCTTCGGCGTGCCGCCCTCGCGGGTGGTGGATGTGCTCGCCCTCGTGGGGGACAAGGTGGACAACGTTCCCGGCGTTCCGGGCATCGGCGACAAGGGCGCCCGCCGCCTGCTCGAGCGCTACGGGAGCCTGGACGCGCTGCTGGAGCGAGGCCGCTGTTTCAAGGCGCTCTGGCTGGCCCGCGAGCGAGCCCTGGCCGCCCTGGACGAAGGGGGCGAGGCCCTGGCCTCGGCCCTGGCCGAGTTGGAAGGACCCGCCCGGCGCCTGGCCGAACTGGAGGCGGGCCTCGGCGGCGCCGAGGGCCGGGATCTGGCCGCACGCTTCGCCGCCGCCGCCGGTCTGGCCGAGCGGGCGGCCCTGCTCAACAAGCGCAGTCTGGGCAAGGTGCTCCGGGATCTCGAGAAAAAGACCCAGGCCAAGGTCTGGCTCTCCCTGGCCGACAATCAGGAGCAGGCCCTTTTTTCCCGCCGGCTCGTGACCATTTCCTTCGACGCCCCGGTGGCCCTCGACCTGGCGGCCATGCGCCCGGGACAGCCCCGGGTGGAGGACGCCGCGGCCTTCTTCGGTGAGCTGGGCTTCCGCCGCCTGACCGAGGAGATGCTCGACTCGGCCGGGCAGCAGCCGCCGAAGGTCGCCGAGCAACTCGAGGTGCGCCTGGCCCGGACTCCCGCGGAGGCCCTCACCGCGCTCGATGACCTGGCCCGGGGCGAGTTCCTGGCCGTGGATACGGAGACCACCTCCCTCGATCCGCGCCACGCCCGCCTGGTGGGTATTTCCCTGGCTACCCGTCCCGATGGCGGCGTCTACATCCCCGCCCCGGAAGAAGGGTTCGACCAGGGCGCCTGGGTCGAGGTGGGCCGGCGCCTGGAGGCCCTGCTCGCCGGCCCCCGGCCCCCCAAGACCGGTCAGAACCTCAAGTACGACCGCGCCGTCTTGCGTGGGGCGGGGCTCACCCTGGGCGGCATCGCCTTCGACACCCTGGTGGCGGCCCTGCTGGTGGACCCCGACCGCACCGTCTCCCACAAGCTCGACGACCTGGCCTGGCGCTACCTGGGCCTGCGGATGATCTCCTATGAAGAGGTCGCCGGTCGCGGCGCCGAGGAGCGCAGCCTGGACCAGGTGGACGTGGAAACCGTCGCCCGCTACGCGGTGGAAGACGCCGTCGTCGCCCGGCGCCTGACCGACGTGCTGCAGAAGGAGATCGAACAGGCGGGGGTGGATCGGGTCTTCCGCGAGATCGAGATGCCCCTGGTCGAGGTGCTCGAAGACATGGAGCATCACGGCATCCGCATCGACACCGAAATCCTGGCCCGCATGTCCGCCGAAATGGAAATCGAACTCCAGCGCCTGGAAGGCGAGATCCACGAGCTGGCCGGGCGCCCCTTCAACATCGCTTCTCCCGGGCAGCTTCGAGCCGTCCTCTTCGACGAGTTGGGCCTCGAGCCGACGGGGCGCCGCACGGCCAAGACCCGCGCCCATTCCACGAGCCAGGAGGCCCTCGAGGCCTTGGCCGCGGTCCATCCCCTGCCGGGCAAGGTGCTCGAGTACCGGGAGCTGGCCAAGTTGAAAAGCACCTACGTCGACGCCCTGCCCCGGCTGGTGGATCCCGACACCGGCCGGGTGCACACCCGTTTCCACCAGCTCGGCGCCGCCACCGGTCGCCTGTCATCCTCCGATCCCAACTTGCAGAACATTCCCGTGCGGACCCCCCTCGGGCGCCGCATTCGCGAGGCCTTCATTCCCCGCGAGGGGTGGCGCCTGGTTTCCGCGGACTATTCCCAGATGGAACTGCGCATCCTGGCCCACATGGCCGGAGAGCCCGCTCTGGTGGAGGCTTTCCGGCGAGGCCTGGACATCCACGCCTACACCGCTTCCCTGATCGAAGGCGTCGGGCTGGAAGCGGTCAGCCCGGAGATGCGCTCGCGCGCCAAGGCGGTCAACTTCGGCATCGTCTACGGCATGTCCGACTTTCGCCTGGCCCGGCAGCAGGGGCTGACTCGCAGCCAGGCCCGGGCCTTCATCGAGGCCTACTTCGAGCGCTATCCGCGGGTGCGGGCCTATATCGACGCGGTCAAGGAAGAGGTGCAGCGCAGCGGCGAGGTGCGCACCCTCTTCGGGCGGCGGCGACGCTTCGACGATCTGCGTGCCGGTGACGGGGTCGCCCGGCGGCGTCTGAGCTACGCCCAGCGCGAGCAGCTCATCCGGCAGGCGGTGAACACCACGATCCAGGGCACGGCGGCCGACCTGGTCAAGTTGGCGATGGTGCAGGTGCAGCGCACCCTGGTGCGCAGCGGCATCCCGGCGCGGCTGCTGGTGCAGGTCCACGACGAGCTGGTCTTCGAAGCCCATCCCGACTGCCTGCCGGAGTTGGAAGAGCAGGTGCGCTCGGCGATGGAGGGCGCCGCGGAACTGAGTGTTCCCCTGGCGGTGGATTTTCGCGCCGGGGCCAACTGGGCGGAGATCCACTGATGGCCGTCACGGAGCGGGCCCGGGTGCTGGTGGTGGACGACGAGCCGGCGGTGCGGGAGATGCTCTCCGAGGGACTCGCTTCGCTGGGCTGGGAGGTGGTCACCGCCGCGAGCGCCGGGCAGGCGCGCCGGCTGCTCGCCGAAGGGGGCTTCGAATGCGCGGTCTGCGACATCGCCATGCCCGGCGAGAGGGGCACCGAGTTGCTGGCTTGGATCCACGATCATGACCCACACCTGGCGGTGGTGATGCTCACCGGGCTGCGCGACGCGCCGACAGCGGTGGCCGCCATGCGTTCAGGAGCCAGTGACTATGTTTGCAAGCCCTTTTCCCTGCACGAGATGGACGCCCGCCTGCGGGAGGCCCTCGAAAAGCGCCGGCTACGCATCGA
>JAUZRX010000069.1 GCA_030949985.1 Acidobacteriota bacterium | reverse complement strand
GCGAATTTCCGCCCCGTCACCGTCACATCCTGTTTCGGTAAGCTGGTCAATGGATGCCTCGCGGCACTCATCTTCAGCCACATTGCCAAGCACAACCTGCTGGACACGACAGTGCAGAAAGGATTTGTGAAGCACGTCTCCGGCTGCGCTGACCACACCGGACTGCTCGACGCCGCGTTCCGACTATCCCGTCGTTCCAAGAGGAACCTCAGAGTCCTCCAGATCGACCTCAAAGCCGCCTTTACCGGCATCAGCCACAAGCTCATCGCCGACACCCTGAAGGCCTTCCGCGTCCATGACAGCGTCTGTGGCTACGTCGCACAGCTCTACGCCTCCACGAGCCTGTACATTCGCACCCCAGAGTTCTCCACCGACAGTGTACGGGTGCAGCGGGGAGTCCTACAAGGTGACACGCTGTCGCCGCTCTTGTTCATCATGTGCTTCTCGCCAGTGCTTGACGCTCTCCGCGACTCCGCCTTGGCAGGCGACACCGCACGGCCGCGAGGCGCGGACTCCACGAGACGCTACTTCAAGCTGGACGGGAAGCGGGGGCGCCACAAGCTGCACACGCTCGGCTACGCAGACGACCTCACCCTCGTCACCCAAACGCACAACGCCATGCTGAAGCAAGTGCAGATCATGAAGGGGGTACTCGACGACCTCGGCATGGTCGTCAACGCCAAGAAGTGCCGGTACCTTGCCCTACCCGGCGGTAAGCCCTCCACAGCGGACGAGCTCACGATCGACGACGAACCGGTGCCCAACGCGCTGAGCGAAGGCAGCAAATTCCTGGGCATGGAGCTGACGTACCTACTCGACGCGAAGCTCCTCTCCACTTTCCTCCGGGGCAAGCTCACCAAGTGGCTGAGCAACATTGGGAGCAGCGGCTACGGGCTTGGCCCCCAAAAGTTCGCTCTGGACAAGCTGGTGTTGACTAGATTCCGATGGTACTTCTCCATCTACCAGGTACAACGGACGGAGGTGCTCCACCTCCAATCTATCATCAACAAGCACCTCAAGCGCACGATGAACCTCAATCGTGCTACCTCCCCGCACGCGGTCACGAGCCCCAAAGCTCTAGCCACCGGCAACCTGATCCTGCTGTGGGACGAGGTGGAGACGATGGAGCACGTCCGACGCATCCGCTCTGGGGACGAGAATGTGCGCAAGGCAGCGCAACTCCGCGAGCAAACCGACAACGCCGGGCACGGCACCGTCACCTTCACACAACGCCTCGCAAAGAACCTGCGCCACCTGGACGGCAACGACAAGGACCACACCATGGACCTCCAACCTCTGGGCGTCCCGAAGACCGCTGCAACGATCTCTATCGAACAAGCGGTGCGCGACTCGGTGCGCGCCGTCCATGATGCGGAAACCCGCACGTCACGGGCGGCAAAGGCCAAATCTGGAGAATGGTGGCGCTGCCAACAACCCCGCTACCTCCGCGACCTCGACAGGGAGTACCAGAAAGCGATCTGGGGTATGGCCCCAAAGCACATCGGGTGGACTGCAGAGGCCATCTCCGACTCCCTCCCTACTCCCCGCAACCTGACGCGATGGGGCATCCGCTGCTCCCAGCGGTGCGCGGTCTGCCACGCACCCATTGTGACCCTCCTTCACATCCTCAGTGATTGCAAGGTCGCCCTGCAGCAGCAGCGGTACACTTGGCGCCACAACAAGGTGCTGGAAGAGATTGCACGAGGAGTCCGTGCAAGCTCTTTGACGGGATGTCGACGACCAACGCACGTATGGGTCGACCTTAGCGACGGCGATTTCGATCGCCTTCCCATGCTACTAAATCTGAGCGCCGCTTCCTCTTCCCGCCCAGATTGTATTGTGGTAACGGGCGCCAAGGTCTACATCATCGAGCTCACGGTCCCCCATGAGACCAACATCGACAAAGCCCATCGCTACAAGACGGCGAAGTACCGCTCGCTCCCCGAACTCTACGCCCCGTACGTAGGCTCGCGGCAGGTGGAGCTTCTCTGCGTCGAAGTAGGAGTCCGGGGCTGGCTAGCAAACAGCACGCTCAGCCTGAAGGAGGTCATGGGGCGGCGGGAGGCCGGTCGCACGCGCCGCCGCATGGTAGCCGCCGCAGTGCGCGCATCACAACTGCTTTTCCACGTGCGGGAAGAGCCGGAGTGGGGGGCACGGGGCGAGCCGCCGCCGTCCTACCTGGAGTAGGAAATAAACATTTTAATACCGGGCGGAAACAGCGATATAACCA
>JAUZRX010000068.1 GCA_030949985.1 Acidobacteriota bacterium | reverse complement strand
GAGCAGCACCAGCAGGCCGTCGGCGGTGGGCCGTGCGTCGATCTCGACCGCGGCGGCTCCCGCCTCGAGGGCGCGACAGAGGGCGGCGGCGGAGTTCTCCGGCGCGCAGGCGCAGCCGCCGCGGTGGGCCACCAGAAGGGGCTTGTGCATTCTTCCTCCGTCGAGTCCCTCGGCTTGGATGGTGTCGGCTGGTGGAAGCGTACTACGTACGGTTGCATGGCGGGGCGCGGATGACCTTCCGTCCATGGCGCCACCGGCCTCGGGGGGCCTGCAGCTTTATGCCCCATGCTTGATGGTGCACTAACCCCCGGGTTCCAATAATTCTTCGGCGAAATCGGCGGGAAGGTGAGGGGGTGACCCCGGGACGGCAGATTTGACCGGCGAACATCCGGTGCCCGGCTGTTTATTCGTGTGTCTTGGGGCGGTCTGATCCTGCTGGTTGGCCGGCCAAGCAACAATTCTTCTGTAAAAGCACTGGCGGCGGGTCTCATTCCCCCTCCATGTTGAGGTAGCGCTTGCCTAGACTCCACTCCTCATCAAACTCGGCGAGCACGGCGCTTGGGAGCCTGAGAAGCGATGCCTCCTTTGGAAAGAGACCGGCAACGCGCGTTCGGCGTTTGATCTCTTTGTTGAGCCGCTCGATCCCGTTGCTAGTTCGAAGGCGGAGTCGGTGTTGTTCCGGCAGGTCGAGCACTGTGAGGCGCTCTGGAATCGCTTCTTCGATCCACGCAGCGAGCTTGGGCGCAGTGTCCTTGTAAAGGGTAATGGCATCCTGGAGCTTCTCGTCGGCCTCGGCGCGGTCGTTCGACTGGAAGATAGAGCGGAGAACGCGAACCACTTCACGACGCATTTTTGCTTTCGGAATGTAGCCATGGCATTGCGCTGCAGATGAAACTGGCAGCGCTGCCAAGGCACGGCAGTGAACTCGGCTTGGCGTGCAGCCTTGAGGCCGGCGTGATCGTCGCTGATGGTCAATCGCACGCCTCGCAGTCCGCGTTCTTTCAGGGAAGCCAGGAACTGCCTCCAATGAACTTCAGCTTCCGACAGCGAGACGCTGACTCCCAGCACGGTTCGTCGTCCATCAGAATCAACACCGACAGCCACCAATAGGGCGCAGCTGAGTACTTTTCCGCCCTGCCGGACCTTCTCGTAACGAGCGTCGAGGATCAGGTACGGTGTTTCTCCGAGAACGCGTTCCCTCCACGCTTGGAGTTCTTCATCGAGCATCTGGGTGGCGTGGGAAACCTGAGAAGAGGTCACCTCGAAGCCACACAGTTCCTTGGTGATGCGTGCAACCTTGCGGGTCGAGACGCCCTGGACATACATTTCAGCCAGCGAGCAAAGCAACGTCCTCGCCGAGCGGCGGCCTCGCAAGAGCACACTCGGATAGAAGCCATCCTGACCATCGGCGATTTCCCGCACCTGGGGTGCATTCAGCTTGAGTTTGCCGACGCGGGATGAGAGAGTCTTGGGTTTGAAGCCGTTGGCGTTTCCGCGCCGACTACTGGTTCTCTCGTAGGGCTCCGCCTCCAGTAAGCGGCTTCGCTCAATCTTCATCGTGGAATCGAGAATCATCTCGAGAGCCCGGCCAAGATCGTCGAGACCGTTATCAGCCAGTATTTCCAAGACCTGTTGGAAAGCGGTAGAATCGTTCTGCTGGTGGGTCATGTTTATCTCCTCCTGTTTGGTTTTCTCACCAACAAGAAGAGCGGAATGGATCGGCCAGCGCAACACCCCCGGATGGCTGCAGGGACGGCGCCTGGTATCATCTCCGGCCCTGGGCTCACCCCACCGGCTCGCTACGCTCTCCTTTGCGGTAAGCCCAGGGCCGGGGATGAAACCAGGCGCAGGAGAAAAACCGACACCAACCACGCAACCTCCTCCAGGGAATTTACAGAAGAGACGCTACGCCAACGGTTGGTGGGTGCCGATCTCCTCCGTTGTGTCACGGGATAGAGATATGGGAGACGACGGTAATCACCTGCTGACGCGGTGTCGCGTTCCAGGCCATGGATGTTCGGTGGGGCAGGAGGAACAGTGTCTGGTGCGAAAAAGTTGCGGGTCGTCGGCCCGTATCACGCCACCGGCTTGGCAGTCCGTTGAAAACGGGATTTCGACGGGTGGGCCTGGATTTCAAGGTGGGTTCATACGCGGGACCGAGGTCGTATTGGGCATACCGTAAGTTCCCTCGCGAGTGCTGCCTCAGGAGCCTGGGTGTCTGGTGCGGGAGAGGCTTTTCAATGGTTGCTGAAGAGGTATAATCACGCTCAGTGAATGGGCCCTGGGTACAACCCGGCTTGCCGAGGGGGGGGCGGGCGAACCGATCCGCCGGCCTCCGAGCAGGGGTGCTGCTGGTTCGGTGGGGAGACTAAGGTGGCGGTGGCGTTTCGTGGCGAAATGCAAATGGCGCCCGCGGCACGTCGGTCGTGGCGTTGACTGCACGATGGTTTGAGCGGAGTCGGGCCGCGAGATGCTTCTGCGTGTGGGTTTTGTTTTGCGTGGCCGGTCCCGTTTTCCGGGGCTTCCTTGGTGGGAGTCGTACGAGAAGTTTCGTGCCATGCGCCGAATGCGGAGTATTCAGTAACCCGGGAGGTTCGATGATTCACTGGACTGTGCGACGGAGCGTACTGCTGTTGGCCTTAGTTGGAGTGGTCTTGGCTGCCTTGCCATGTACCTCCGGAGAGGACGGGACAGAGTACACTCAATACAACATCTGGTTTGAGAAGCCGATGAAGGTCTACTCGACCAACTACCAACGAGGAACGATGCTGCCCGCCGGCAGTGCGGTCAAGGATGTCAAGGTCATAAGCAGGGGTTCGAGGAAGTATGTGGAGTTCACTGTGGCTGAATCGGGCCTAAGAATCCGTGTTTATTGGATTCGGAAGCACGATGCCTACGGCAGTTTCGAGGCCTTTCGAAAACGGCTGCTGGGTACCAAGAATTTCGCAGCGCTGGTCGATGGATTATCAGCGGCGGAGGTCGCGGCGATCAGGGAGGGGTCAATAGAGCCGGGCATGTCGAAAAAGGCCGTTTTGGTCTCTGTCGGTTATCCTCCAAGTCGGGCGACCGCCACGCTGGACCTGCCGTCGTGGCGCTACTGGGAAAGTCGTTTCGATACGATCGAGGTACGTTTCGAAGGTGACATCGTAGCGAGCATTCTTGACTGATAGCCCGTCACCAGGTTTGCGTTGCCTCTCTGTTGGATTCGCCGGGAGAGTCCGGCGTCAGTACCCGGTTTGCGATGAGTCACTTCCTGCGGGAATTTGCCAGGAGAATTGGCGTTGGCGTAAAGACCGCGTACTTCTACGTGATGGGGGTCGCGTGGGTCACGATTTGCGCGTACGGTCTCGTGATCCCTATCGCTATTGTTGAGCGTGTGTTGTGCATGGACCGCTTCGACCTCGCCCAAACGGTTCTTTACTACGGAACGTGGTTGGCGGGTTTGCCTATGCGCCTAGTGAGCCGCTTTCACGTGGACAAGGCAAAGATTGCGCAAGAAGGCGATGTGGTTGTCATTTGCAACCACCACAGCTACATTGATATTTTCCTCTTACTTACCATATTCCCCAGAATACATTTTACGGCGCGGAGTACTCTCTTTAGAATACCGTTCCTGGGCTGGGCGATGAGGCTTCTTGGTCATGTGCCGCACGATCCTCTGAGTCTCGATCGAGGTGTAGGATCTGCTCGGCAATGGCTTACTCGCGGCCGCTATCTTGGCCTCTTCCCGGAAGGAACCCGTCATCCAGAGGGCGAAATCGGCCCATTTCGCCGCGGCGCCTTCCGCATCGCGCAGGACGCAAGAGTACAGGTGCAGCCGGTCGTCGGAGTGGGGACGGGCAGAATCTGGAAGCGCGGCCAGTTTTGGGTCCGGCATCTCGGGCCGGTAGGTGTTCGGGTGCTCGACCCGGTGAATGTACCGGCTGGCCTGAGCCGTTCGCAGTTCGCCGAATGGGTGGAAACCGTGCGTCAGAGTATGCTCCGAGTGCATGGCCAACTTCGCGAGGAGTTGAAGCTCAACGAAGAGTGCTAAGGAGTCGCTGCCGGTCGATTTTGCCGATGCTGGTGGTAGGGAGTGCTTCGAGAACCCTCACGGTTCGTGGTAGCTTGTACTTTGCAAGGCGCTGACCAAGAAAGGATTTGAGTTCCCAGGGGGCCAATTGCCGGTCTTTCTTCGGGCAGGCGAATAGGGCGACAGCCTGCTCTGCATATCTCTCGTATGGTAAAACGATGGCCTCTTCCACGTCTGGATGCTCTTGCGCGACGGAAAGAATCTCCTGCAACGAGAGCCGCCTTCCGCCGATTTTGATCACCGAATCGAGTCGGCCGAGGATGAGAACCTGGTCGCCTTCTTGGCGTGCAAGATCATCGGTGGGGGTCCATCGATTCGGGGTCTGCTGCCACGGGCTCATGACCTCGAGTCGCCCTTCCCTGCCGCCGCCTGCGATGCGCCAAGTAAGCTCGGGAAACGGCTGCCAAGGCCCGCCTTCGCGTCGTATTGCGATTCCCCCGTTTTCCGTTGAACCGTAAACTTGCGTGATAGATTGCTTGCATACCTCGGTGAAGGACGCTTCGCAGTCGGTTGGGAGGGGGCCACCTGAGCAAAGATAGATGGCCGGCGGGAAAGGTGTTTGGGCGACCTGGGCAAGAAGCCGATAGTGCGCGGGGACACCGACGACGAGATGGGGGCGAAAACGCGTGATGGCTTTGGCCCAACCGTAGGGAGTGGCGTTTCCGCAGAAGATGGCACGGCCACACGAGATGAGAGGCAGGAAGGTTCCGTACATAAATCCGAGGATGTGGAACGGCGGAACCATGGAGAGCACGGAAGGCGCTTGCGGAACCCCGAGAAAGGCAGGCTCCACCCGCATCTGCCGCCGAAACTGCGAGAACGTCTTGGGGACCAGTTTGGGTTTGCCGGTGGAGCCTGACGTAAGGAATACCAATGCGAGTTCATCGTCATCTGGAATTGCGATATACGGCATTGGTGTTCCCGCACGAGGAACCCGTTGCACCTGCCGATTGATCTGCACTCCCTCTTCCGCCAAAAGAACTCGGCCAGCTTCCGGGATCGAGTCTAGATGGATCTCGTCGAGAATCGATGGGTCAAGTAGAATGGGCGCTTTCTTTGAGCGCCACAACCCGAGCAAACAAGCCAAGAGAAACGCCGGAGAGTGAACTGCGATCGGGACGATGTCTTCTCGTGTGCCTCGAACAGCCTGCCTGACATTGGCCGCCCACGCTAGGAGGGATGAGGGGCTCCAGTCACGCCCATTCTCGCTCAGGATTGTCGTCCCTGAGTTCGTGCATAGTGTTTTCCTGATGCTAGCATTCATATCTGACTACTGACAGGCCAATCAAAACCCGCAGCGATTCCCGGGGACCGGGAACCTAAGGTCTGAAAATGGCCACTGAGGCGATACATTCCTTTGTTTCTCTTTCGCGCCTCCGCGTTGATGCTGCGCGAACAGGGTGAGGCCCGTTACACGGAAAAAACCAGGCTGGTGGTTTGTTAGGGAGTGCTCATTATAGCACTTGGCCGAATAGATTCTTGTCCGAGTCGCTGTTGGTTTCCGTAATGCGAGCGCCGGGCGGGATGCCAGCTACAGCCTGGAACTCGGGTTGATGGCGCGAAGCGGGGCTCATGGACTGAATTGCCTTGCAGTTCCCCTTGAGCGTGGCAACCCGTTCTGCCGAATTTCGGCGGATTTAGGTGGAACCTTCGGGCGATTGACACTGGCCATGCAGCCTACTACCCTCACCCCGTTTTTGCGGGTAGAAGGTTAAGCTCTCTTGACACAGGCACTTCGCGGGGTGTAGGCCATTGATCGATCGCAAATCTGACGAACTCCTGTCATTTCCTGACAACGCGCTTGCTGTAGTGAGTGGTGGCAGCCGCGGTATCGGCCGAGCGGTGGCGTTGCGCCTTGCCAGATGTGGTTTCGACATTTG
Organism: Acidobacteriota bacterium; assembly: GCA_030949985.1. Classification (NCBI taxonomy): domain Bacteria; kingdom Pseudomonadati; phylum Acidobacteriota; species Acidobacteriota bacterium. Next base: position 18,692 of record JAUZRX010000068.1, on the reverse strand, counting down.
CTTCAATTATCGGGAGAACCATGTGGAGGCGGAAGCGACCGTGAGAGGCGTGGAGGCCTTGGGACGCGAGTGCCGTGCGTTGTGCTTTGACGTCAGAGATCGGGACGCGGTGGAAGCCAACTTGGTGCCTTTGGTCGAGGAACGGGGCGCCCACGTGTTGGTGAACAATGCGGGTATCACTTGTGATACCGTGTTCCCGTGGATGACTTTTGAAGAATGGGATGAGGTGACACGGACCACTCTCGACGGTTTCTTCAACCTCACCAAGGCGGTTCTGCCTGCTATGTTGCGCCTTCGTAGAGGGCGAATCGTCAACGTCGCGTCAGTGAGCGGGCAGGCTGGTCGTGTCGGACAGGTCAATTACGCAGCTGCCAAGGCAGGCTTGATCGGGGCGACTAAAGCCTTGGCGGCCGAAGTTGCCAGGAAGGGCGTTCTCGTCAACGCCGTAGCGCCTGGTCTGATTGCTACGGATATGACGAAAGACCTGCCGGCGGCTGAGATTCTCCGCGGTATCCCGCTTAAGAGATTCGGTGACGTCGAAGAGGTTGCGGGCGTGATCGCCTTCTTGTGCTCCCGCGATGCGTCCTATATTACCGGTCAGGTTATCGGCGTTAGTGGCGGGCTTTACAGGTAAAATCAAGCCGACCCGGGTGGCGGGGCGCTGGATACCTAAGGGAGGGGCAAGAGGTCGATGTTGGGGCGTAGGGTGGCCATCACCGGCATGGGAGTGGTTTCGGTGATTGGTGTTGGTGTCAAGTCGGTATGCTCGTCTTTGGAGCGAGGGCGTTCGGGTGTGCGAGTCCTTCCACAGCGCCGAGCCCTCGGTTTTCGGTCTGCTCTCTCTGGCGTTATCGACGATTTCCGTCCACGCTCGAATTTGTCGAGGAAAGTACGCAAACCGATGCCTGAGTTCGTGTTGTGGGCGTATGAGGCAGTTCATGAGGCGCTTTCTTGTGCAGGCCTTAGGGAGAGTGATCTGCGGTCGGAGCGTGCTGGTGTGATTTTTGGTAACGACTCCGTTGCCAGGCACTCTCACGAACAGGCGGAGCTGACCAAGGTGCAGAGGACGACTGCGGCGTTGCACTCCGGGATGGTCTTCCGCAGCATGAACTCGACGGTCAGTATGAATCTTTCGACTCTACTCGGCACGCAGGGCGCGAATTGGTCAGTGAGTGCTGCATGCGCCAGCGGTGGTCACGCCATCGGGCAGGCGTTTGATTTGATTCGTCTGGGACGGCAGGACCTGATGATTTGCGGTGGCGCGCAAGAGATTACCTGGGAGGCTGTCTGCTCTTTTGACTCGCTGCGGGCATTTTCGCTGCGCGAAGACGATCCGGCCCGAGCGAGCCGGCCCTTTGACCGTCAACGGGATGGACTGGTGCCATCAGGTGGCGCAGCCGCGATTGTTCTCGAAGACCTGGACCGGGCAAAAAACCGTGGCGCCGAGATCTTGGGCGAACTTCTTGCTTACAGTTTTTCTGCGGATGGGGGCAACATTGCGCTGGGGTCGGGGAGTGGGCTCGCCCGGTGCATGCGCGGTGCCCTGGCCGATGCAGGTCTTTCCGTAGAGGACGTAGATCTGATTTCCGCCCATGGGACATCCACGGTTCAGGGGGATGCCGCGGAAGCGAAGGCCATCTATTCGGTGTTTCAGAGTTCCATGCCGTGGGTCGTTTCTACGAAGTCTATGACAGGGCACGAGATGTGGATGTCTGGTGCTTCGCAGATCGTTTATGCGGTCGCGGCTGGTCGAGCGGGATTTATTCCTCCGAATATCAACTTTGAAGAGGCCGATGAGCAGACGCGGCACCTGCGCATTTCAGTCGCAGCGGTAGACCAGCGACCTCGAACTATCGTGCTCAACGCAGCTGGTTTCGGTGGTACCAATTCCTGCATTCTCGTCCGGATCTGACGATGGATAAGTCTGCGGTGGTGGTCGGTGCGGGAATCTGTGGCCTGGTCACTGCAAGTCTGCTTGCGAAGTCCGGGTGGGATGTCGATCTCGTCGAACAGGCGCCGTCCACGGGACCCTTGGTACGGGGATTCCGGCGACGGGGCATGCTCTGCGATACGGGCTTTCACTACACTGGCGGCCTTGGGGAGCGGGGGATTCTGAGGAAGTTGCTCGGTGCACTATGCGGTACTTGTGACCTTGACATTTACGAACTGCCCGAGAACGGTTTCGATTGTCTCCGTCTTCTGGGATCGGGTCAAGATGTATTTATTCCCGTTGGTTTTCCTAGTGTGGTAGCCGCTTTGAGAGGAGCCTTTCCGGAATGTGGCAATGCCGCGAATGCTTACGTTGCGGCGGTCGAGGATATCGTTCGCCGAACCCCTTATCTAAACCCGGATCTGCCGCCATGGAATGGAGATTTACTAGGGCAGTATGAGGTGTCGCTTGAGGAATTTCTGCGCTCTGTCGGGGCCAGCGAACGGATGGTGAATGCGCTGGCTTCGTACGGTGCGTTTCTTTATGGAATGAGCGCTCGTGAAACGAGCCTCGTCTACCACGCACGCGTGGTGGGAGCGTATTTTGCTTCAGCTCATGGTATCTGTGGTGGTGGAGAAGCGCTGGTTGATGCATTGACCAATTGCGCACGGAGCCATGGCGTGTGCGTTCGCTGTGCTACCGACATGGTGGATCTGGTGATCGAATCGCAGGGGCGGGTGGGAGGCATTGTCCTCGGAGACGGCGAGCATCTTCCGGCGAACCTGGTCGTCTTCACCGCGCACCCTGCGCAACTGGCAAGAATGATCTTGGCGGGGCCTCAATCACAGGCGGCTAGCCCTTACTGGGAACGCCTGCTCATCGCAGAGAACACTCCGTCGGCCTTCGTGCAGTACATCAAGATTTCGAAATCTGATCTGAAGGCGGACGTCAACTATTATCTGATTGGGGGGGCGAGGGGAAAGGTGGGTTCGGAGGGCGATGATTCCTCGTTTGCCTTGATGGCATCATCGGTGCCTTGTGCAGGTGATGGCAGGGGGCGGGTTCTCCTCGCCGAATGCGGTGCCCATGATTTTCCCTTTGGAGGAGGGTCGGCAGGCGAGTCGGACAAGAAGAGATATGCCCAATGGAAACAGGATGAAGGCCGCCGTTTGGTTGACATGGCGCGCAAGCATTTCCCGGAACTTAATGGTGCTGACTTGGTGGTGGATATGGCAACTCCGCGTACGTTCAGTCGCTGGACAAAAACGCCGGGCGGCTCTTTGTACGGTCTAAAGCATGGTATGGCCGATCGGCGAGTCCGGATGAGAACGCCCATCCCGGGTCTTTGGCTGGCCGGCCAGAATGTACTGATGCCCGGTGTCATGGGGGCGGCCATTTCTGCAATAATGGTGTGTCAGGCTGTCGTGGGTGGGAGTCGGATATGGGGCATGCTCAAGCCTTGATGAGGAGAAACGTTGTCGTGACTGGTTATGGCGCCATTACGCCGTACGGTGTCGGCGTTGCTACCTTGATCGAGGGCTTGAAAGCTGGTCGCTCAGCCGTGTGCAACATGAGCCAGTACTGGAGCGAAAACGTTGAGGGGCGCTATTGTATGCTTGCGGCGCCTGTGCTCGAGGGGTTCGAAGAGCGCTCTATTCCTCGTCGTTTGCGGCGTTCGATGGGACGATCCGCTTGTCTGACTTACGTTGCCGTTCAAGAGGCAATTGAGCATGCCGAATTGCCTGGGGATACTTTAAAGGCAGGCCGGGTGGGTGTCGCTTTCGGGGAATCTATGCCAAGCGCGTCGGCGCTGGAGACCTTCTTTGATGAGTACCTTCTCAAGCGCAGCCTGGCGAATATTCCCGCGGGAGGCTTTTTCCGGGTCATGGGGCACAGCGTTGCTGCGAATGTAGCGAATGCGTTCGGAGTGACGGGGCGAGTGGCAGGTACGCCCGGAGCGTGCGCTTCAGGAGCCATGGCCGTTGGTCTCGGATACGAGATGGTGTCTTTTGGGGTTCAGGATGTGATGATTTGCGGCGGCGTGGAGGAGTGCCACGGCTTGACCAGCGCCGTTTTCGATATTCTGGGAGCCTCATCGACGCACTGGAATGCACACCCGGAAAGAAGTCCGGCGCCGTTTGACCGGGATCGGGACGGCACCGTTTGTGGAGAAGCCGCCGGAGCGATCGTTGTCGAGGCGGAGGAGCACGCGCTGCGAAGAGGCGCACCGATTCTCGCGAGGGTGCTGGGATTTGCGGGAATTGGCACGGGCAATGGCATGGCACAAGCGGGTTCGGCATCGATGGAACGTTGTTTGAGGATGGCGTTGAGCGATGCCGGCTTGGAGGCAGAGTATGTTGGCTATGTCAATGCGCACGCCACGGCGACGATCCAGGGTGACAGCGCCGAGTCCTCAGCTATCCGTGCCGTCTTCGGTGGTGGAGTTCCAGTCAGCGGTCTTAAGGGATACTTTGGCCATACATTGGGCGCGAGTGGGGCGGTAGAATCCATCGCGTCGATCGAGATGATGCTTGGCGGTTACTTGGTGCCAACGGGCAAGTTGCGCAACGTGGACGAGTGTTGCCAGGGGATAAACCATGTGCGTGAGTTTCAGCAGGCCGATTTAGACGCGATAGTCAAGTGTAGTTTTGGTTTTGGGGGAATCAACGCCGCGCTGGTGCTCGGGAGATATGAGGATGAACCGTGAACAAATAGCGAAGAGAGTCAATGCCGTAGTCGCTATGGAGTTCGAATTGAACGAGGCGAAGCTGCACGAGAAGTCTACTCTCTACGAGGAACTTGAACTCGATAGTCTCGATAGTGTCGACCTTTTTGCGGCGCTCGGAAGAGAATTCGAGTTGACGATCGATAGACAACAGGATGAGCCGCGGCTGAGGGAGATTCGTACGCTCGGGCAAGTGTATGATTTTGTCAGTGATAAACTTCGCCAGTAGATTCAGGCGGGCATACCAATGCTGGAATCGGGATTTCCATGCACGACGGCCAATTTGGTGCCCCATCGGCCGCCGATGCTCCTTGTCGACGAACTACTCGAATACCAGGAAGATCATGGATCTGTTGGCGCGAGCGTGAGGCCCGGCAATCCTTTTTTAGTTGACCATGATCGGTTGCATCCAGCCGGATTGATCGAGTTGATGGCTCAGGCGGCGGCCGCTCATCATGGTTACCGGTGCGGCCTCGAAGGACGGCAAGATGGGTGGGGATATTTAGTTGGGGTCAAGAACTTTGTGGCAAACCGTGTGCTGCGTGTGGGAGATACTGTACGGATCGTGGCGAGGCGCAGGCAGGCGTTGATGGAGTTCGATTTCGTGGAGGGGACGGTTTTCGCGGATAGAGAACAGGTTGCTCGCGGCGATTTGACGTTGCTATCGGGACACGGTGCGGCTCCGGTGGCATTTGGGATGGGGAGGGAGGCCCGAGAGTGCGATGGAAGTTATGATCGAGCGGTGCGATTGAGCGAGAGCGTGTGGCCCCCCGAGCATTGGTTGGCCGCCCTTGTCGCAGGCGTGGCCTCAAGGCCGCTTGTTGCGGCGCCCGAATTGATGGTGGTGAAGGGGCATTTTCCGGCCGCGCCCCTGTTGCCGGCGGCTTACATTACAGGGATCGCCTCTTTCGCGGCTGCGAGGGTTGCCGGAAGCAAGACCTACGATGGTGTTAGTGTGATTCGGGCAAAATTCGTATTACCTCTGACCCCTTCTGAACCATTCCGTCTAATCTGTCGGCCTGGTTCGTCCGGTGTGAAGGCCGCTACTAGTGTGATGGTTATGCACCGTGACAGAACAGTTGCGGCGATAACCTTCGGTTTGGGGCGAGATGACTGCTGAGGTTAGTTCTTGCGCCGTCGGCGGAGGGATATCGGTCTGGGTTGTCATCCCGGTTTATAACAATGCGAAGACCATCCATCGGACGGCTCGGGGTGCGCTGAGGACGGGCCTGCCGGTCATCGTGGTGGATGACGGTAGTTCCGACGGATCCGCCGGTTTTGTCGACGGATTGCCGGTGACCTGTATCCGGCACAATCGTAACCGGGGAAAGGGAGCCGCGATTCTGACCGGAGCCCTACAGGCACGTAAGTCTGGTGCGACACATTTGGTGGTGATTGACGCTGATGGGCAGTTTGAGTGCTCTGATTTACCGATATTTATGGCTGCGATTGTCGATTCCCCGCACACGATTTTTTGTGGGTATCGTGACTTTACCGGGTCCGGTGCGCCACGATCTTCAGTTTTTGGTAGAGCGTTTTCAAATTTCTGGGTTCGGGTCATAGGAGGTATTCACGTCGATGATTCGCAATGCGGCCTACGTGCGTATCCGATCGGGACCTTGCTGGAACTGGGCGTTCGTGCGCGGCGGTTCGATTTCGAAGTAGAGGTGCTGGTGAGAGCGGGTTGGGCGGGTATATGCGTGGCTAGCATTCCGGTTCGCGTGGATTATTCGCCGCCGGAGGGGCGCACCACCTCGTTTCGACCATTCATTGACAACGCAAGAATCACATGGACCTACACTCGCCTATTTCTGAGAAATTTCGTCCCTTGGCCGCATCGCCGCATTTCCGATCCTGGCGGGAAGGGCTCGGTAGACGAGCGCGAGAAAAGTTTTGCTTTGTTGCGGCGTCTTCTTCAGGAGCATCGAACTCCAGGCGAGTTGGCAGCCGCGGTCGCGGTTGGGCTTTTTCTCGCAACATTGCCCCTGATCGGTGTGCACTCGATAGCGATCGTTTATGCCGCGACGGTTTTGCGATTGAATCGAGCGCTTGCTTTTGCAGTGAGTCACCTTTGCGCACCACCCGTTGTTCCGGCCCTTTGCCTTGAAGCTGGGTATTTTTTGCGAAATGGGCGTTGGTTGACAGAAGCGAGCATTGAGTTGCTTTGGTTGCAGGCGGGCCAGCGATTTTTTGACTATCTCCTCGGTACCCTGGTCGTTGCGCCTTTTCTTGCGTTATTAGGCGCGCTGGTTACTCTTTTTCTGGCGCGTGCCATAGCCTGCTCGGGCGAGGCGTGCGAGAGGAGTCATCATGGTCGCAATATCAACGCGACCTATGGAACGGAACTGGGGATAGGAATTTTCAAATTGATCATCAAGACCCTCGGTTTGCGGGCGGCCTACAGTTGTCTTCTTGCCGTGGTTCCTTTCTACCTTTTGTGTCGTCCCGCGATTCGGCAGTCGATGCGACCCTACTTGGCCCATAGGTTCCCGGGCCGTAGTAGGTTTTCGTACTATTTGCTTTCGGGGCGATGGTTATGGGAATTTGGCGAAACCCTCGTCGATCAGGCTGCTCTGGAAATACGAGGTAATGACTTTTTTGTTGTAGAGGCAGAGCGGAGTGATGAACTTGAGGAGATTTTGGCCCGTAATCAAGGGACTATATTCCTGATGACGCACATGGGACGTTGGATGCTGGCCTCCTCGTTTCTTGAGATGTCCGACAAGGCATTGCATTTGTTGATGCACAATGACGGCGCCGCGCCGTCAGGCCTTTTGTCGGCATCGAACCGGCGTACGGGGGCTGTGCACCATATTGATCCGGATGGGCTTTTCGGCGGTCTGTTGGAGGCTAGGGCGGCACTGCTGAGGGGGGACTATGTCGGGATGATGGGGGATCGTGCTTGGGGGGGGCGTACGGTATGCGCGACATTTCTTGGTGGTGTGGTACGAGTTCCCGAATCTCCTTTCCGACTTGCCGCAGCTGGTGATGCGGGATTGATAGCGTTGATCGTCGAGAAGGTTCGGCATCGGTATTTTCGAGTGCGTTGGAAGGAGATCATTCCGGGAGGCGACAGGAGTGGGCCTGAAGATTCTGTGGGGTCTTTAGCCATGTCCTACATGGACTTTGTTGAGAATGCGACGAAAAAATCTCCGTTCGCGTGGTTCAATCATTCTGATTTTTGGGAAGAATCGAAGCCTGAGAGACAGAGGGGTAGGGGGGAATGAGGAAGGGCGGTGTCGTTGTTACGGGCATGGGTGTTATTTCGGCCCTGGGACGCGGCGTATCCGTGACTCGCGAGAGGTTGTACGAGGGTTATGTGCAGCCAGCACCTGAGAAAGGGCCACTTGAGTGTTCTTTAAGTCCGCGGCCTGCTGTGTTCTACGTTGAGGCGCTTCCGGCTGGAAATGGCGATGGGCTGCTGACACGGACCTCGCGTCTCGCATTGGAGGCTGTTGGCGAGGCCTTTCGGCAGGCGTTTGGCGATTGTTTCGATGTTGATTTGAATCGGGTGGGTGTCTGTCTGGGCACGACGGTCGGTTGCGCATTTCGTGGAGAACGCTTGTTGCGACGGATTGATGCAGGTGGACGGCTCTGCAATACAGAAGTCGATGAATATTTGAAGAATGATCTGGCTACTGTTGTGGGGACTGCGGTGAACGCCCGTGGGCCTCGAGCGACGGTGTCCAATGCCTGCGCCTCAGGAACGGACGCGATCGGTGTGGCCGCGCAATGGATCGGATCGGGCCGCTGTGACGTTACGATTGCCGGGGGGGCGGATGAGTTGGATCGTTATCCATACTTGGGGTTCTTTTCGCTGAAAAACATGGCCCTTGAAAGGTGCCGCCCATTCGACCGCCGCAGGGCAGGGTTAAACCTCGGGGAGGGTGCGGGGATTTTGATTCTCGAAGCAGAGGAGCATGCGCGTGAACGTGGAGCCAGAATTGTAGGGCGGGTGCTGGGATATGGCGCTGGAGCAGACGCCTATCATTTGACGGCACCTCATCCGCGGGGCATTGGTATTCGGCGTGCCATTGGGTCAGCTTTGGCAGAAGCGAGGCTGGAAGTGGTCGATATCGCTTTTGCCAACGCCCACGGCACGGCGACGACGGAGAACGACGTAGTAGAAGGTCGTGTTTTCCGGGATCTTTTCGGAAGCGAGTTTCCGTTCATTTCCACCAAGGGTTCTACCGGTCATACTCTGGGGGCGGCCGGGGCGATTGAGGCGGTCTTTTGCCTTATCAATCTTTCTGACCGCTGTATTGGCCCATCGGCCGGTTTCGAACAGTTCGATCCGGAATGTGGCATTGCGCCCGTTGACCGAACCTTGGCAATCTGCGGTCGCGCGGCCCTGTCCACCTCGTTGGCTTTTGGTGGTGCAGCGTCGGCGTTGGTGCTGGGAGCGGGGGAGTGACCGTGCGTGGTGGGGCGGTGCTGGGTTGCGGGCAGGTCAGTGCGTGCGGTGTGGGCATCGGCGCTATCGCTCGTTGCCTCGAAGGGGCGAAGCCTGTGCCTAGGTGGGTTCCGAATCCTGTTTTTCCCGGCGGTCGCCGCATCCCGGTATTGAAAGCGGACGCGGATCAGGCAATGAAGGCGATTCCGAGGAGATTGGCGCGGCGGCTGGACTCCTTTGCGATAAACCTGCTCGCGGCGACTGTATGCGCATGCGAAGACGCAAAAATCGAGTTGAAGGATAGGGACCGGGTAGGCGTCATTGGCGTTACAGGTTTCGGGCCAATCCGGTCCACTCTTTCTCAGGTGAAGCGGATCATCGACCACGGAGATGGATTCGGGTCGCCATTTGACTTTGCAGTTTCTGTTCATAATGCACCGGCTGCAGCGATTTCCGTACTGTTAGGTCTTCACGGTCCGTGTGTCACGTTGACCGGATTCTCCTCGCCTTGGTTTGGTGCGATTGACCTAGCGTTGAATTGGCTCCAGGCGAAGACCGTCGACCTTGCCATCGTGGCTGCGGCGGACGAGTTTCATCCCGTCCTAGCTGGCGCGATAGCGGGGCGACACGGGATTTCCGACGATGGTGTGATGCGTCCTCTGGACCTGGGCGCCTGCACCTATGTGCCCGGGGAAACTTTTTCGACACTCATTCTTGGCTCTTGCCCTCATGAGAACGGGCCGAGTTTGTGGTTATCGGCTCCTGTATTTTTTCGTGCGACGGCAGGAGAGGTCCCGCGGTTGGCCAGTGAAGTCGTGGTTGGCGCGTGCGGAGACCCGCGGGAAGGGGACGCATATGCGGCGGTGGTGGCTCAAGCCAACGTTGTGGTGGCTCCTGAGGCACTGTGGGGAGCGAACCCGACAAGCGATTCTTTGCTCCCGATTGTGGGGGCCTTGCGGCTTCGGGCGGCATGGGAGAGTGGCGAGGGACGGATGGGGAATCTTTTAGACCTGGTATCCTGCAGCGCGGAAGGCGACGGATACTTAGTAAGGCTCGGTATCGAGGGGAATTAAACGATTGTCCAGGGCGCGGTCTGTTCTTATCATTGCGACAAACACGGAAAAATCACCACACCCCGTTTATCCGCTGGGCGCGTCCATCGTGACGTCTGCGTTGGTTCAAGGCGGTTATGACGTTCACGGTGTCGATCTGTGTTTCCTGCGCGAACCTCGGCAAGTGCTGGAGGGGACGATTGCAAAACTGGACCCACTGTTCGTGGGGTTGTCGATCAGGGCGGTGGATAATGTGTCCATGATTCGGAATAGGGTTTATCTGCCGGCCATCAAAAAAGTCGCCGACGTTGTCCGGGCGGCGACCGATCGGCCGTTGGTTGTCGGTGGCAGCGGGTATTCTCTATTTCCAAAACTACTACTGGAATCCCTGGGGGCCGATTACGGTATCGTTGGTGAAGGGGAAAAGGCCGTCGTTGCCCTTGCGGATGCTCTGCGCCGAGGAGCAGTACCGATTGAAATGCCAGGAGTTTATTATCGTCATGGCGGAAGGGTATACGCGGGGTCTCCGGCTGCTCTACTTGGGGCGGGGGAATGGTGTAGCCCCGATTACGAGGTTTTTCCCTTGAGCCCGTACTCGGCGGCTGGCGGCGTCGCGTCGGTGCAAACCCGTCGAGGGTGTTCGGAGGTCTGCGCCTATTGTACCTACCCTTTGATTGAGGGGCGGGCATGTCGCTTGCAGCATACTGGTCGGATTGTCGGTGATTTTGAGGCAGCGATGGCAAGGGGGGTAGAGGACTTTTTTGTCACAGATAGTGCTTTCAATCTTTCCGAGGAGCATGCCCTGGGAGTGTGCGCTGCGTTGAAGGAAAGGCGGTTGGATGTTCGATGGTCGGCGTTTATTGCGCCACGGCCCAGAATGGAAAGGCTGGCGGAGGCAATGGCGTCGAGCGGTGTTCGGAGCGTGGAATTGGGGTCCGAGGGCGCAACAATGGCAGCACTTCGAGGGCTCGGGAAGAGACATTCAACGAAGATGATTTTAGATACGGATAGATGCTTCCGGGAGGTTGGCGTTACGCCAGCGCACTATTTCATCTTTGGCGGACCCAACGAGACCAGAGACACCATCAAGGAAGGGCTGGAACTGATCGACCGGCTGTCCGGGCCGATTGTCGTTTTTTTGGGGGTGCGGATTTATCCGGGAACGCCAATCTTTAGACGGGCCGTCAGGGAGGGGGTTGTCCATTCGGTTAGCGACCTCTTGAATCCAGTTTTCTATTTCTCTGATAGGGTGGGATGGGACTGGGTCTTGCGGGAACTGGTGGAATTTGGCAGCAGCCACGATAATTTTTTCGTGAGTGGTCTTGAGTTGAACCACAATGGGGACTTCCTGGAGAGGCTGCGCCGAAGGGGACGGAAAGGCAGTTTGTGGGAATATGTTGGGCATGGCCCATATTCGACCTGAGGCGCAAAAGTGGAATCATATGGTGTTTGAGGGGGGGGCGTGGTCATCGTGCCGTAAATGGCGGAATGTATGGCGGACTGCAAAAGGGAGTTGGGTTCATGTCAAGGGGCAGGTTCGATGTGACTCCCGGGGCGTAGTACGGTGGGTTGATCGGATTGCGCAGCGGGGCTTGTTAGTGAGGGCACGGCAGGCGGGCGGGGGCGTTCCCCGCGGCTGAATAGGTGCGGTTTATGGGATATAATTCTTGCCCGGATGTTAGAGGGAACTGCGGAGCTAGGAATAGTTTCGGGGAGGCTCAACGGTGTACGAGGAGGCGCGGCTCAAAGAGCAGTTGAAAAAGATGATTATCGACGCATGCCGTGTTGAAGGGGTTGTTCCGGAAGAGATCGGCGACACGGATCGCCTGATTGGCGGGACCGGTGTCCTTGAGCTTGACAGCCTTGACGCGTTGGAGATCTCGGTTGCACTGCAAAGGGAATTCGGCATCAAAATCGATAACGCCACGGTAGCCGCGGACGCCATGCGGTCAATCGAATCGCTTGCGGCTTTTGTGTCGAAAGTCAGTTCGCAATCCCGGTCCTAGCGGTTCCTGGCGGCCACCCTACCGGTTGTTCGACGACGAGCAGCCGTTGGTGGCGGCTGATTTTCAGTTACTGCAGGCGGCCTCGATCTGGTTGTCGCTCAGGCCTAGGGACCTCATGCCGTCTATCTGGGCGAGTGTGCAATTGATCAAGCTCTGCTCGGACGCCGGACTCGGAGGCTGCGTCTCCGTCGCCAATGGTCTATTCGAACAAAGACGGCTGACCGCTATTTGAAGCATATTCCGGAGATTGAGCATCCATTTGCTGGCGTTCGGGTGAATGTTTTTGGCTCCACTGCGATATTTGCGGTAGTTGAGATTGATGCTGTCGTAGTAGTTGATGCGTACCTGTTTCTTGTCGAAGTGAATGCGGACTGTCAGTGTATGGCTTCTAATTCGCAAGGTGGCCTCGATTAAATCCGGCTGAAGTAGCGACGGTACCCAGCCGCTACCCTGTACCAGCGCAGGCCTCCTGCTGTCGACACCGCTTTCGAGAACGTCCAATAACGTATCGCGGATTTCTTCAGTAGATGCCTCGCAAGGAATCGTAATGGGTAGGGGTTCTAACATCGGCGCACTCCGGCCCGCCTCGCTGAGGGGCAGGCCAGACGTTACGGTCAGCATAGCCAACAGGACCGCTTTCCGGGAGAGCGTGTTTGAAAGCATGTACATCTCCTTTCTTTTCAGTTTCGATCCGACGAGGAAGGTGGTTTATTCCTCCCCGCGGCTCGGGGGTGCATGAGGGCCCTTTAGGCTTTTCGGGGTGCGGAACGATTGCTGGGCGCTTAGCAGTGTCGGTAGGTGGCGGAGGAGTCTAGGGAAGCTGCTGCGGCACTGCCAGGCCCGTCGAAGGAAGCGCGTACGCCAGCGGGGCTGGCTATAGAAGCGCCGGACGGCTTGGCGGTAGAGGAAATCGAACTGCTCTTCAGAACGAAAGCCGGGAGGGAGATAAACGGTATTGTTGCAGTTCATGAGTCGACGATCAGCCGAGATCAGGCCGGCGCGTGATAGTTCCGGCCAAGAAGGGGCGCCGGGAAAGGGGGTAAAACGGGTGAGGTTCATATCGTCGAGGTCGAGAGAGATCATGAAATCGGATGTGCGTTGAAGAGTGCCGGGTGTCTCTCCTGGTAGACCGGCAATGAAAAGGCCTTTGACTTTAAGTCCCGCGTTCTTGATCGCTTGTACGGTTTCCCGAATACGTTCCAGGCGGACACCGGGTTTGTGTCGAGACAGCAGTTCCGGGTCGCCGGACTCGATGCCGAGACTGATCATCCAGCAGCCTGCCCGCTTGAGAGCTCGAAGCATGGGGGTGTTGACGTGGCCCGCACGAACAGAGCAGTTCATGGTTAGCCCGAGCGGACGGCGAATCAATAGCTCGCAGAACTCGATAACCCGCTTCGCGTCCAGTGTGAAAAGGTCGTCGGCTATGTTCAAGTGCTGGATGCCATATTTGCGGCTGAGTTGAGCGGCGTGCTCATAGATGTAGTCGGGGGAGTGGACCCGGTAGCTGCTTCCAAAAACCGAGCGAACACAGAAAGAGCAACGATATGGGCAGCCACGGCTCGTGACGATGGTCGCCCCCCGCGATGCTGGTGCTCCAAATAGGGGTAGCGGATAACGTAGAGGGAAACCGTCAAGGAAACTGTGGTCGGGAAACGGGAGATTGTCTAAGTTCTGAATTTGTTGGCGCGGGGGAGAAGTCCGTGGCTTGCCTTCGTGACGGAAGGCGATACCGTGAATGGTTTCGATGGGCGCTGCGGATGCTAGTTCGGCCATTGTTTCTTCCCCCTCTCCGAGGACGAGAAGGTCAACGGAGGGGAACTCGTCGAGCAAGGCAGCCCCTACAGCTGTAGCGTGCACTCCTCCAAGGACCGTGAGAACCTCCGGGAAAAGGCGCTTGATTTGCCGGCAAAAGGCACTGGCATCGTCGATGGCCGATGTGGTTGCGGTAAGTCCCACCATGGCGGGTTGAAAGTTGCGTACGGTCCTTATCACGAGCTCGAGGCCCGTGGCATAACCGAGACCATAGGTGTCACAGATGAGGACGGAGTGCCGGCGGGCGCGTAGATATGAGGCGATGCTCAACAATCCAAGCGGTGCCGTTCGACTGACAATGGCGCTGACATCGCGCTTGCCGGGAATCCAGTTCGAGCCCGGTGGCTGGACCAGGAGAACCCTCACGTTACCCTCTAAGAAGCGATAAAGGCAGAATCAGGCCTCGCGACAAATCGAGGTGTATGATGTCAAACGGCGCACTGGTGCAACACAGGACGGTCTCAACGAGAGTATTCCCGGGAAGCAAATTTATGAACGGCCTCAGCAGCATGCACTCACTCCGCGACTCAGGATTTATGCTATCATGTTGACAGCTTGGAGGCTAGCCGTTCGGAGCATCTTCGCCGGGTGGGGGCGGACTGCTTTTGTCTGGCTGTCGCTCGGGCTCACGAGTTTCTTTTTGGTGGTTAGCCACTGTTTCGTTTCGAGTGTCGAGGTGAACATCGAGCAGTCCCTTACGAGGGGTCTCTGTGGCGATTTGGAGGTCGTCGATTCCGCGGCTCCGGATCTTAGCTTCTTGGACGAAATTCCCTCCGACCATCCTAGAATTAGAATCGCCGATCAAGTGATCGCGGTGATTCAACGGGATGTTGATGTCGAGGCCGTGTCACGGCGACTGGGGGCGTCCGGTCTTTTACTGTACCAGGATGCCAGCGCGCCGCTTTTGATTCTTGGTGTCGATTCGAAGATGGAGCCAAAGGTACTGCCGCGTTTCGCGGTGGGGTTGGCGGAGTCGCTCGGGGGCGGGGGGCGCGCTCTGATCGGCGAATCCCTGGCTCGCCGTTTGGGCATCCAGCTTGGTGAACGATTCACGGCCTTGATCCCTACGGACAACGGTCTTTTCGAAGGGGATGACTTCCAAGTTGCGGGCTTTTTTTCTCCCTCCGGGGTTCCCCTTGTAGACGAGTTTGCCGTGGTGATGTCGATTGGGGACCTGGAAACGCTGTTGGGGCCGGATACCGGGCCGACAAGCTTGGTGGTTCGCTTGACGAGCGGTGCGGATGCGATAAGAGCAACCCGCCGGATTCAGGCGGCTTTAAACCAGAATGGGTTTTCTGTCCGGGTGCGAGGTTGGCGTGAGCGAGCTGGAAAGATAAGTCAGATTGTGCAAGTGGGTCAGATGGGCATGCGTTGGGCGCTTGTACTTTTGACCTTCATTCTGGGTCTGGTAGTGCTGAATACTGTCGTTTTGTTGGTTCTCGAGAGGAGTGGGGAAATTTCGACTATGCGGGCTCTCGGCAGCAGCCGATTGCGCGTAGTCCGGATTCTTATGGTAGAGGCGGCGCTGGTACACACGTTTGCGGCTGTTGCCGGCTCTGTTGCCGGCGCCGCGCTTTGTTGGGCTTTGGGTCGTAACGGTATTCCGGTCGGTAGCAAGGCGATGATGTACGCCTTGGGAGGTAACCGGCTGTTTCTCCGGCCAACGTTCGAAGATCTTGTCATCGGGTTTGTTTTGGTTGTGTCGGTGGGATTGTTGGCGACGTTTGTGCCGGCGGTCGTTGTGACTTACCGGACCGCGCTTGTGGATGGAGACCGGAGATGAATTGGATTCTGCTCCGGGTATGGACGAGAAGTATGGTTCGGCGACGGCTGCGGAACTTGCCCGTCGGAGTGACTGTTGCTCTTGGAGCTTTTGTGTTGGTGGTTAATGGATCCATTGTCGCGGGAATCGATAGGCAACTGCGGGAAACGCTCGTCGTTGCTCGGTACGGGGATCTGAGATTGACTCCGCTCGGCAAGAATGCTGCCGGCAGTCGTGGCTCCGGGACTGCGTTGATTGATAATCCGCAGAGAGTTGAATCGGTGATTCGGCGCGTACTTCCGCGGGCAATCGTGGCCGGCGAGATGTCTGGTTTGGGAATGATTCAAAGTGATGTTGTTTCATCTGCCCGGGTAGTCTTCTGGGGGGTGGATACCATGCATGATGTGCCGCTTCTGGAGGCAATAGCACAAAGAGTACAAGGCCAGAGGCGACGGGAATTGGGTAACGGGAGGCTTTGGATCGGTGCTGCACTGGCTAGGAGGTTGGACGTTGAGCGTGGGGACGAAGTGACCGTTGTTCTTCCAGCGAATGGCAGTGATATCAACGCGGAAGATTTTGTTGTGGAAACTGTACTCGAGCCCGGCGCACCGTGGGAAGATTACTTTGCGTACATGTCCCTCGCGGATTACCAGGACCTTGCAATGAGTCGAGGGGTCAATGCGTTCAAGGTATTTTTGCCGGATAAAGACCGGGACCTTGAAGTGGTGGCCTCGGTTGTGTCTGCGGCTATCGCTGAAGAGGGAAAAGCTCTGCTCGTAAAAACCTGCTGGGAGAGTGGGCGTTTTTATATCGGGATAGTCAATGCTAACCGTCTTCAATTGATCTTGATGAATCTGATTCTCCTGATCGCGATAGGCCTTGGGCTGGGGAGTATCCAATTACTTGCGGTGTATGAACGGCGGAAAGAGATCGGGAGCATGTTGGCTTTGGGAGCGTCGCGGCGCTTGATCCACCTGCTTTTTCTTGGCGAGGGTGCGTTGCTCGCCTTGGTTTTTGGGGCGATGGGTGCAATCGCGGGTATTGTTTCTGTGTTGTGGCTAGGTCGGTGGGGGATCGAGGTCAGGCTTGAGGCGGTTACCTGGATGATCGGTGCGCGCAGGATTGTACCGGTCGTCGACTGGGTGCAGTTCCTCCTCGCGCCGTGGTTTTTGGCAGCAGCGGTAAGTGTTGCGGGGTGGTGGCCGGCGGCACGCGCTGCGAGGATGGATCCGGTGGCAGCAATGAGAGGTCGGCTTCATGGCTAGTGGCCTACGTCGGTTGGTGGTTAGGGCGTTGTTGGTAGCGCTCGCGGGTCTGGGTTCGGTTTTGGCGGAATCAGGGGACGCACGTGGTCTTCTTGAAAGTGTGGCGAAGCAGTGGGGGCTGGTGTCGGCCAGACTGCTAGTCGAGATGGAGACCCGGCGGCCTGACGGCAAGCTTTCGAAAAACAGTATTCTCGTACGGCGCGACGGATCGGGGAAAACGAGAATCGACTTTTTGGAGCCCGATAGAGATGCCGGTAAAGCGATGCTTCTCTCAGGACGAAAGGCGTGGTTATATTTACCGCGAGCGAAGAGGACTGTGGCGGTCAGTGGAAAACGAAACCCGCTCAGCGGGGGTTTTTTATTTGATGACATCTTGGCTGATGGAGGGGCGAAGTTTTCGGTAGTCTTGAAGGATAGTGGTGATGTGTTGATCCTTGAGTTGCGTCCGCGGGATCGGCGGCGGGGCCAGTGGAGCCGATTGTATCTGGCCAAGGATACGAAATTGCCGCGCAAGCGCGAGATCTTTGCGCATTCCGGTAAGCTGTTGCGGACGGTCAATGTTGAACAAACCGTGGTTTGGGAAGGTAGGCGGCTCCCATCCCGATTGCGCCTTATTGAGAATGCGCGGGCCAGCCGAGGTGGTGACGAGGTGACGCTTGTCTTGCGCAAAATTGAAAAACTCTCAGAGAGAGATCGTGAATTGATATCGGTAGAAAAGTTAGAGGTGCGGGCGGAAGTGAGGCAATGATCGAAATTGTTGGCCTTGTAAAGGAATATGGGAAAGGGCATGCTGTCGTCCGAGCATTGCGAGGGATTGATTTGATCGTCGATACCGGGGAGATGCTGGGCCTTGCGGGGACCTCGGGGAGCGGGAAGACAACACTGCTCAATATTCTGGGATGTCTCGATCGGCCGACGAGCGGCTCTGTTTTGATTGACGGGCAGGATACCTCGGGCATGAAGGAGAAAGAACTTACGCGTTATCGTGGTCAGACCATCGGGTTTATGTTCCAGGATTTCAACCTTTTCCAGTTGATGAATGTGGAAGAAAATGTTGAGTTTCCCTTGGCCATAGTGGGTGTCCCGGGATTTAAACGCCGGGAGCGAGTGGCGAGCATGCTTGCTCGTGTCGGCCTGGAAGGTAAAGAGAGGCGCTTTCCCGATCAGCTTTCAGCAGGGGAGAAGCAGCGCGTCGCGATTGCGAGGGCTCTTGTGCACCGGCCACGACTTGTATTGGCAGACGAACCGACAGCTAATCTCGATAATCGGACTGCACGTGGGATCATCGATTTGTTGCTTGATCTGAATAGAGAGATGATGACGACCTTCGTCATTGCCAGCCACGATCCGGCGTTGCTCGGGCGCTTGCCTCGCGTGGCGTATATGGAGGATGGCGTTATCTTGGATACAGTTGGCCCGGGCACTCGAGTTTGAATGGAAATTGTTGGAATCGTGCGGCGAAGGTGCCGGGGAGGAGTTGTAAGGACCCTTCGGTGCGAGAAAGCTACTTCCCGGCGAGGCAATCGGTTTGTTGTCTGATAGGAATTCGTGCGATGGGGCGCACTTCCTAGAGGCGCGGCCCCTTGCAATGGAAAAGGGGTTAGGGCCCGGCCGCTAGGGGCAGGCGGCGGCGTCTTCGTGGGCGGTCACCGAGCAGAAGCCCACGCCGCTGTGGGGTCGAGGGGTGCCGTCCGAGCGATGGCCGTGGGGGCCTTCGATGCCGTCCGTGGTGGCTGCGGCGATCTGG
>JAUZRX010000067.1 GCA_030949985.1 Acidobacteriota bacterium | reverse complement strand
CGGAGCCTGTCAACGACTTTGAGACACTCCGGGTTTGATCCTACTGAGCAACTCGTAGGGACAATTCCTCCATGGGTGGGTTAATCCAGGATTCTGAGGGGGGATCTGGGTGCCTTGGCCTGCCATGAACGAAGCGTTCTGGATGGGCGCGGAAAGCATCGTCGAGGACTCTTTGGCGTTTTTGAATGACGGCCGTGGTCCGGCCGAAATGCACGTCGGCCGGAGTGAGCATGGCGAGGGCCCCATGATGGTGATGGTTGTTGTACCAGGGGAAGAAGACGCGGCAATGAGAGATGGCGTGATCGTGCCCGCAAAAGCGGTTGGGGAAACCCGGCTGGTACTTGAGCGTCTTGAAGTGAGCTTCGGAGTAGGGATTGTCGTCGGAGACGTGGGGGCGACTGAGAGATCGGACGACGCCGAGATCGGCCAGGAGCTGGGCGGTGCACTTGGCGGTCATCGGGGATCCGCGGTCGGAATGGAGGATCAGTTCACCGGGAGAGATGCCGTACTTGGCACAAGTTTCGTTGATCAGCCTGCCGGCGAGGGCGGCGTTTTCGCGGTCGGCGACCATCCATCCGACGGCATAGCGGCTGAAGATGTCGAGGATGACGTAAAGGTAGTAGTAGGTCCATTGGGTGGGTCCGAGAAGCTTGGTGATGTCCCAGGACCAGACCTGATTGGGGGCGGTGGCGAGCAGTCGGGGTTTTTCGTACTTCGGGTGAACGAGTTGGTTGCGGCGATCGCCTGCAGCGGCGTTGGCGGCAAGGATACGGTACATGGTCCTTTCGGAGCAGAGGTAGCGCCCATCATCGAGCAGGGTGGCGAAGATCTCTGCAGGAGAGCAGTCGACGAAACGCTCGGAGCAGATGATGCCGGAGATCTCCTGCCGTTCTTTGGCAGTCAGCGCCCGGGAAGGGGTGGGGCGCGGCTGCCGGTTTCCCGGTGCGGATTGGCGACGACGATAGACGGTGGCGCGAGAAACACCGAGGGCACGGCAAGCCGGGAGTACCCCGACTTCCCGCGCCAGGTCGGTAGCCATCTTCAAGTGTTCTTCCCTTCGTCGACTTCGATCCCCAGCAGCCGCGAGACTTTTCCCTGCACGTCGATCACGAGGTTTGCCTTGCGCAGGTTCTCTTTCAGCCGGTCATTCTCCCGCCGGAGGCGACGATTCTCTTTTTCGAGTGCCGCGTCGGGCGATGTCTTGCGACGCCGAGCGCTTCCCTTCAGAGCGCCGAGAGCACCT
>JAUZRX010000066.1 GCA_030949985.1 Acidobacteriota bacterium | reverse complement strand
TCACTAGCAACGTGTAATGTTAAGTGTTTCATTTTCTGAAAAGTGTGATTTTTGTCAATATGAGCGTTTCATGGGTCTTCACATTTCTCATATTCGTGGCTATCTAGGATTCCTAGGATCTGGAAAGTGGCACCATTTCCTATACCTCCCTGTCTCAGAATTGATAGGTGAGCAGCGGAGACGTAGGTTTCAAAACTGTGTCCAAACCCTCCCGATGCTCTGTAACGCCTAATGGTATGATTTGGGGCCTATTTGACCTGCTTTTGAGACTGTATTTGTAAGGTGAGTATTGGATTATAACCATGAATAGGTCTAAATTTCATGGTTTTGTATGATTTCTGTTATTTTCACATGTTTTGAGTAGGCTAGGTAGTTCCTTTGCCAGGATTTCTATGTCCTCACTAATGTTAAAATTGGTCTATTTTGACTACTTTTCGTTATCTGTTTGTCTCAATTTAGGTCTGCTGTGAGACGTAACCTCTTACCCTGATTTACTTAAGTATCGGATCGCTATGTCAACGGTTTGAATGTTTTCATCTAAATTTACATCGTTGAGGTCTACTGGGAGTCACGATTTGGCTGTTTTTGATGACAGACGGAACCTAGAAATATCCTAACTCTCTCAGTAATGTGGTCACTTTATGCATGGATTTTGGTACCCTCTTTTGACTAAATCTGTGGCTACTCGTGCTCAAGTGATCATTATAGTTTGTGATTTTGTGTAACGCCTATTTTTGGACCTCTGTAATGACCAGGTTTTAGGGCCCTATAGATTTGGATTCCCAGTGAGTAGGGTCCTCTGGAGTGTGATTTTGGATACTTTCTGAGATGTGCTTAGTGGGTAGGTTAAGTTAATTGGTGGTCTGGGTGGATAATGCCGTGAACCGTCTTTTCGTGGCTACTTAGGACTGCTCACTGGGTCATAATTGTATAGATTTGTATTAATTTGATCAACTTGAATGAACTGTTATTATTTAGTGTTCACCTATAGTTAGGTCTATGTGACGTGAGTAGCATTTCATGATATTATTTTAGTGTTCATTTTGTATCGTAATTTGTGTTACACATTTACTCACTTTGTTTATGTTCTCCATTAGTAGTGAGTGCTCATTTGTGACCAGGTGTAACGCTTTCTGAAATGTGCACATTTGTGTAATTTTGGTTACTAGTTGTGGCTATGGTTATTATATCGCAGTTATTCTGAGTAGGTTTCATCCTAGGTCTTTCAGAGGGTCAAATTTGGACCTATTTGGGAAACTCTTGGGTAGTCGATTTTATTCAAAAAGTATGTCCTACTCACTTTTGACCACCTTTTCATTAAAGTTAGAGTCCATGACGACATTGGGACCCTGTTCGCAGAAGCTCAAATCTTCTAAGTTGACTACTTTTAGTCTAAATATGTGATTTCTGATGTTCATTTGGGGTTGGTTAACCGTGGGTATAGAATCACTACCTAAAATATCTCCTCATTTCTGGCTGTTCTAATCCCTCTGGATCACTTTTTCACGTTTTTGTCAGAAACGGTTTGGCCATGTTTTCTAGTTGGGCATTGGATGTATTCCGTGATGTCACTAAAAATAGGTCATGGATGGTACCTAGTATTTCTAGACTCTAGTTTTCATCATTTTGTGATGATTTTCTAAAGGATATGGATTCCCCTTGTGCACACCCTGAGGTGAAATTGGACCCTCGATTTCAGACTTTTCTAAACGTTAAAATTTGATCATTTTTTAGTGACTTTTGGACCTGTTTTTGGACCTACTTTTGACTTGATTTGTTGGCTATTCTAGGCTGGTAGTGTTTTTGGACTAGTTTTGACATGTCATAAAATAGTCATTTTATTTAGTTCGTGGGCTTTATAGGAATGGGCACTCCTGGACTATCTAGCTGGGGAGAAATTTGAAGCCTAGACCGACGGGTCAAATTTGGATATTTTTACACCCCGTGCCGCCCTCGGGAACTCTTTGGGATTTTTCCGTGGTGACCATGTCTGAGGAGGGCGGCAGGTACCTGGGGTCGAAATCGTCGAGTGCTCAGGGGGGTCCCGACCGGGGTCCTGGTAGTAGGTTTGGACCATCTTTCTCACCAGTAGTAATGGAATATTTAAATAACCTCCTAGTTCTGTGGACTCCTCCTGGTAGGGTCTGAGGGTCACTTTCTGGACTCTGTTCGGAAGGTGTTCTGACTTCTAGCTATGGGGATAGTTAAAGTACATAGACACTTCTATAGATTATGTTATCATTCTCTTTATTATATTTAGTTTATTACTAGTTGCTAATAACTATAGTTTATAGGCAATGAGATTCAACTTATCTAAATAGCTTAACATATAATTAATGATATTTATAATTTAGTAAGTATCTGTAATGTAAATGTAAAGACAATGTGTAATTATGGTAAAGTCATCTTATATATATGTATGAATGGTGGATTCCTTCTATATATATTAAGTTGTTATGACTATGATACTATCTACGTAAGGTTGTAGAAGGTCATAAAGTCTAGAGTCTATATGAAGAGGTAGTAGGTCAAGGTTCTTCTCTACATGAGGTTGATATGTAGGGTCATGATATCCTTCTCTACAGGGTTTAGGTCGGTCATGCGAGACTCCAGGTGGTCCTCAGTAAGTGAAAGGTAGTACCTCCCATAGGCTAAGGGCACTCCGCAGGAGAGGACTGGATCATAATGTGCCCTAGGACCTTCAGAACCTTAGGAGCTCCTCTGAGGAACCTTGGGCCTAGAAGACCAGGAGGCACCCATGAGGTTATAGCACTCCGCAGGAGAGGGTCTGGATCATACAGTAGCCCGGACCGTGACTCCGGGCCCCTCCCCCAGGCAGCCCTCGGATGTTATGGAAGGCAGGTGCCCCGTCCTATAAGCGGTATGGCACTCCGCAGGAGAGGACTGGGACCATATAGTAGCCCGGACATCGACTCCGGGCCATGCGTCCTGGTAGGGGGTTGTCGGGGGATGGGGTCCCCAAACGAAACGCCGACGGAATCGGTTAGGGATTTCGGAGGGGCCTATAGGGGTGGTGGTCGGGGAGCAGTGGAGGCCTAACCGGTTACGGACATCAGGCGCCCGCAAGGAAGGAAGAGCTGACCAGAAAGTCTAGGAAGCCAAGGGAGTGCAAACCGATAACGCGGGGGCGGGGCCCCAAACGGAACGCCGACGGCGGGTCTGGTCCGACAGGCCCGTCGGAGGGGCTTATAGGGGTGGTGGTCGGGGAGCAGTGGAGGCCTAGGTTGGGTTTGGCGACCGTCTGGGACGAACCTTAGATCCGCAAGGTGGTGGGCCCCTCGATTGCCAGAGGGCTGTTCGGAGAGGGTACCACCGAGGACTCTGCGGCTGGGGGTGTCTGGAGGAGGTCTGGACCACCTGGGGTGGTGTCTGGAGGGGGAGAGAATACGTAGTATTCTCTTTCTTTAAGTACCCTGCGTTCGATGGACGTGACCCAGTAAACAGGTGTCGGGGTCAAAACCGGGTGCTACGCAAGGCCGACTTGACGGGTATAGAACCTGCGGGTCCATCGGCTGGGAGGACGGTCAATCGTCGGTGTTGTGGGTTCGGTGGGTGGCCTTGTCAGGTGGTAAACTAGGGCCTGGGGAGGTGGGGTGGTCGGGTCATACGTGGTGGTGGTCCTTGGGGGATTTGCCGTCCCTGCCTTCCTCTCCCGGTCCTGCGTAGGACTTGACTACATCTTCCTCTGCCCTACCGTGCCTGGACCGTGGCGTGTGGTGATGGGGTTTTACCGGGGATTCGCTCCGAGGTTTGGGTTTGGATACGAAGACCCTAGGTAGGCCTGACACCCCACCCTTTTCTAACGTAAAGATGACGCGACCTTACAAGACAAGCCTATAGAGCCACCCCCATAGCTTACCATATAGGAGAAGGTTATAGAGAAGTGAAACCATGTGTCACACAGTTTTAGAAAAGTAGGTGACCGTCATGGTGTGGCTACTAGTGACTAAATAGTACTAAAACTAGGGTGTGATTTTACTAAAGAATGAAACGTTTTGCTCTCTCTATCGAACAGACTCGTCGGCGGTGACTATTTCAACCTGTCACCATATTTTAGGGTACCTAGGTAGTCATAGTTAGTAGAAAAGGTTGTCCTCGACATGTGTCCTCTGAAACGGTTTTACAGGTGCCCTGGTGGAAAGGGGGGTTTGGAAGGGGGTCGAGGTCTAGGTTAGCCACGAAAACGGGGTCATGACAGAAGTGAGAGAGGGGCCACTGGCTCCACAAATCTTACTATGTTTTTTGCACACGAGGTCTAGGATTGCCATGATTTCGATGTCAAAAAGTGGTCATTTTGTCAAAATCACACATTTTGGGTCATTTTCTCTTAAGT
>JAUZRX010000065.1 GCA_030949985.1 Acidobacteriota bacterium | reverse complement strand
ACTCCGCTGCGGCGACAGATGATGTGGCTGGACCGGGCGCCGCCGAGGCACCGGCCCGCCGGGTCGGCGGTGAGGCACCCGCTTCCTCGGCCACGATCGCGGCCGGCGCGCCTCCTCGGCAGCGGGAGCCGGTCCGGACGGATGCGGGAGAGCTTCCCTCCGGCGTGATGGTCCTGCTGGTGGCCACGCAGGTCGAGGCGGGAGACCTGCTGGTCCTCGACCCGGACCAGGCAGGCAAGCTCGCGCGGGCCCGTTTCGCCGCGGATCCCGCGGTGGTGGGCGTCGCCGCAGGCCCCTCGCGGGAGGGCGCGTCCGGTCCGGAGGCGCCGGTGCTGGCCGGTGGTTTCGCCAGGCTCAAGGTCGACGCCGGCTACGGGGCGATCCGCCCCGGCGACCTGCTGGTCAGTTCGCCGACGCCGGGCCACGCGATGCGTGCCCTGGAGATCGCTCCGGGGACGGTGATCGGCAAGGCGATCGACGCCCTGGAGGCGGGCACGGGCACGATTCGCGTTGCGCTCATGCTGCGCTGACCAGAACGCGATGGAGGGTCGAGCGATGCGAAGGCACGTTTTCATGGCGGCGATCCTGCTGTCGGCCATGGGGATCGGCTCCCCGTTGGCCCAGCAGAGCGCGAGCTACCGGCTCGACGAGCACGTGATCAACCTGGGCGGTCGTCCGGACGACGGGGTGACGGCGAGTTCGGCGAGCTACCGGATCTCGCTCGACAGTCTCGGCGAGGCGGTGGTCCGTGCGGGTCTGTCGTCGGCGTCGTTCCGGATGGACGGATCGTTCGCGGGGGCGTACCCGCCACCCGGCGAGGTGTCCGGTCTGCGGTTCACGGACGACACGACGCTGGTGTGGGACCCGGAGAAGTCGGTGGGTGTGTACGACGTGTACCGCGACGCGCTCGCCGCGGTTTCGGGCGGGGGGTACGGGACCTGCTGGCAGGAGGACCTGGCCGGCACGACGACGACGGATCCGGACGTGCCGGGACCGGGGAGTGGTTTCTTCTATCTGGTCACGGCGGAAAACCGCCTGGGCGAGGAAGGCACGAAGGGCAGCGACAGCGGCGGGGCCCCCCGCGGCGGGAGCGCCTGTCCGTGATGACAGGAGGAACGATGCGGGTGTTGCTGATGGCGCGGTGATCGACGGTCCCCCGGCCGCCATGCGGCGCCGGAGGTGGAGCGGCTGTAAGCGGTCGTCAGACGGGGTTCCCGCGAGACGAGCGGAGAGGGCCGCGGATCTTCGTCGGAACGCTCCTT
>JAUZRX010000064.1 GCA_030949985.1 Acidobacteriota bacterium | reverse complement strand
CTCATTCAGGCCCAGCCGTGCGAACAACGCCTGGAAGACGACCAATCCAGAGTAGGACGTCAACGACTGGTCTTCGAACCGAAGGATGGGAATGACAGCGGCTTTACGGCGGACGCTCTTTCTGCTACGCTTCATTGGTTTCGCGGTCTCCTTGGCGTGCTTCTATGTCGGAACAATTATACCCGAGGAGGCCGCATTTTCTACTTCCGCCGGTGATGTTTTTGCATTTCAAAGCCGATTGAATCGAGGCCACAGCGGTCTGCTGGTTTGGGACCGTTGCTAGACTTCACCATCTGTGGCCCCTGGAACCGGTCCGTGACTTGTCGGCATTCGCCGGATACAGCCTGCGTACGATCGGTAATGGCGAATCAGGGGTGCTATTTTCGCAACTGGGGGGTGAACTCTGGTTTCGTAGCACCGGTGGTGGCTTGTGCGAAGGTCGCTATTACAGGTTGATTCTCGTTTTGGTCGACGGGGAGTGGAGGGTGGTCCCCGGGAGCATTCTCAAGGGACTCTTGGAGCCGGAGGAGACTCGGGCGGCGATCGCGAAGAAGCATTTCTCGATGGGTGACTTCTTCCCCCGCAGTTGTAGGCTCAAATGGCATTTGGCGCCTTCAGAGAGCTGCGCTTCCATCGGCAATCTTCTACGTCAATGTGGATTCACCTGGGGAAGCGCTGGTGAAGCATTGGACGAATTCTGGCATCTTGATGGTGACGTGCGAGCACTATTCGAAAATATCGACAGGAGGCTGAAAGAGACCGACTGCGCACTTCCGGGTCGACGACGGGAAGGGCTTGCTCGGTCAGCTCAAGGCGGGCGAGTTCCGCACAGGATCGTGGCGTCTGCATCGAATGGAGTGGGTGGCGAGACGCGAATCGAGAGATCGAACATGATATCAGACGCTAGTAAAGAGCGAGTATGCAGCGTTGGCTATGATGTGGGCTCTTTCACATTCCTGGATCCGAGCTTGGCGCAGGTTGAGCTCTTTGTCGCAGTGAAGGGGCCTGGCGTAGAGGATTGTCATGTGGAGCGATGGGTGATGCTATGCGTTCGATCGGGAGATGAATGGTTGCTGATATAGGCCAGAAAAGATGAGCGCCCAGGGCGTAGACCCGGACATCGATTCATAAATTGGCTGCTGTGCGGTAAGCGGTCGGAAATCGGCGTTCTTCCAGTCGCTTCCATGCCGGCCATAAGAGCCTCTGACATAGCCTATGACATCGCCATTATCGAAAAGGCTGGTCGATACATAGCAAATGGATCGCATCCATCGTACGTTCGTGCTGCAGAGTTGGGAGAGGCGCTCGGGTTGGATGTTGGTGCGCGGTTTGCTCGCTTCCCGTAAGCGGTTGGAAATCGGCGTTCTTCCCAGGCCCGTGGATGACAGCTATAAGAGCCTCTGATCTCGCATCCGTCCCAGGATGCTGGAGAAGAGGAGGCCAGCGATGGCGAGAGGGTGTTCACAGCG
This sequence comes from Acidobacteriota bacterium, assembly GCA_030949985.1. Lineage (NCBI taxonomy): Bacteria > Pseudomonadati > Acidobacteriota > Acidobacteriota bacterium. The sequence goes on along the minus strand of JAUZRX010000064.1, from coordinate 68,251 downwards.
TGTTCGGCGTAGTGAGGAAGAGTGGCGGGAGATTCTTTCCCAGCGTTGCAAAACCACGGGTCCACTTTCCCGCCTCGAGCTGGCGTAGAGGTGGGTTCTCGCCCAGATAGCGGATCTCCACCGCTGGTCCGGGAACTTCACCGCTCGTGAACTCTGGAACCAGATGGATACCTGCCGTCATTCGCCAGATACAGCCCATCAACAGTCGTTCCCTGAGAATCCAGAGCCTAGTTTCTGCAACTGCGGAGTAACATCGTTCCAGTTGCAGACGATAGGGTGCGGCTCAGTTCGTCAGAGAGCGACGAGGTCACAGGCGAGCGGCGAGACGGTAGCGTCATTGGCGGTAGCGTGTGGGTGACGGTTCACCAGCGGAGTCCCAGGTTGAGAGCGCGGGGGCAGCGCAGATCCTAGCCTCCCGACTCCGGCCTGGGACGAGGAGAACGGCGGCCAGAAAGTCCGCAGCAGCGGGATCGGCGATCTTGCCGAGGGCCTTGAGAAGGAGACAGTCGTTGCCGGCAAGGCTGGTGCCAGCGCCCATGTGCATCCATGGGTCGTCGTGGAGCGTGGGCTTCAGGAGACGCGGGCGGCAGCCGCCACCAGGTCGTTCAGGCTGCGTCCCGTGGCCTCGGCGGTCACGCTCAGGCCCAGCTCTCGCGCGGCGGCCGTGGTGGTCGGACCGATGGTGATGATCCGGGCGGAGGTGGGCAGGCGAGCGCGCTGGATCAGCCCGCGGGCCGCAGAAGGGCTGGCGAGGAAGACCAGGGGGCGGTCGAGGTGGCGCAGGTCGTCCGGGGGATCCTTCCGGGGATGAGGCCGCGTGGCGTAGACCTCCACCGTGGTGACCACGTGGCCCCGGTGACGGAGGATCTCCACCGCGTCGGTGCGACCGCCCTGAGCGAGGGCGGTAACGATGGTAGCGGGGGCCTCGCCCAGGTGCGCGGCAAGGCTCTCACCCAGGGAGCGAGCGCTGCCCCCGGGGGCGACCAGCCTGGGGGCGGCGAGCCATTCCGCGGCGCGGCGCGCGGTGGCAGGGCCGACCACTGCGACGTTCACGGTGGCGGGCAGGGAGGTCACCAGTCCGGCGACGGCCCCCACGCCTCGGGGTGAGGAGAGCAGCAGCCACTGAGCGCCTTCGAGGGCGGCGGTCAGCCGCGCTGCGGTCTGCGCGTCATGAAAGACCTCTACTTCGATGCAGGGCAGCACCAGGGCATGGGCACCGAGTTCTTCCAGACGCCGAGCCCAGCCGGCGGCATCCTCCCGGGCGCGCGTGAGGATGACCGTGCGGCCGGCCAGGGAGGGCGAATCGCTCATGGTGCTTCCTGCCGCCGGGGAGCATCTGCTTTCTCCAGGGGCCGATCGGCGAGGAAGTCCAGGCGCGCGGCCAGGGCCCGGCGGCAAACGGGGCAGAAGGACTCCGCGCCCTTGTCCTTCATCCGGCAGCGCCGCCAGGGGCGGTAGAGCCCCCGGGGCAGGTAGCCGGCGCCCTCGAAGGCGCCCACCACGCCGTCGAAGGCTGGAAGGTCGGGCGTGGGGAGGGGCGTGTCGGGGGCGACCAGGTCGGCCCAGGCCAGGGAGTCACGCCGGGGGGATGCGGAGAGGTTGGGCTCCCAGGGCTCACGGCCTGCGGGGTAGAACTCCTCGTAGGCCACCTGAGAGGAGAAGTACTCGTCTCCCAGTCCCCCCAGGCCGTGGCCGAATTCATGGATGAACAGAGCCTCGGGATACTCCCCATCGGCGGTGAACACCGTCGCGCCGCCGAAAAGGCCGCCGCCGCCATAGCGTCCGGCGTTGACCATCACCACCAGCAGGTCGTGGGGTACCGCACCGGCCAGGTCTTGCAGGCGGGAGGCCGGGTGGGGTAGCAGGTAGCGGGGGGAGCCGAAAGTGTCGAAGGCGGTCAGGGAGCCGGGGGGGAACAGACCCTTGCGGGGCTCGGCCGGGCCGACGGCGCCGCCCGTGGCCCGCAGCGCCGTCACCTGCAGCAGCTCCTGCCTTTCCGTGAACGGAGAGACCGCCAGCAGGGCTCGAATCAGACGTTCAGCGTCCCGTCGGAACTTCTCTCGCTGAAGGTCGGGGTAGCCGTCGCCCACGATCAACAGGTCCACGGCCTCGGCCAGGGGCGGTCCGGGGCGAATCACCAGCTTCTCGTAGGGTGGTGGCGGTGGAGCCGGGCTGACAGGGGCGGCCGGGTCCAGGGGCCAGCGGAAGACCCGCGCGAAGCCCTGCTCGCCGCGGGCCTCGATCACCAATTCCATGGCGATCCGGGGCAGGGGCAGCCGCAGGGTCTCCACCATCGCCCGCCTTCGCCCCTGCCCGGCTTCGGCGGTGGTCTGCCACTCGTCGAAGAGGCTGGAAAAACCCCGGGAATAGACGCGCTGCCCGCTTTGCGGCTCGATCAGCGCCACCCGCAGCCCGCCCAGATCGTGGGGATCGAGAAGATGCTGCCGGGGCCCCGCCCAGGCCCCTTCGGCAGTCAGGCGCAACAGGGACCAGGCATCCTCTTCTGCCGTGCCGGCGCGCACCAGATCCACCCGCAGGGTCCGGGGCTCGAAGTAGTCCTCGAATGCCGGCGGCGTCGAGGCCAGGGAGAGGCCGAGCGCCGCCAGCGCCGCGGCGGCGATCCGCATTCCGTGCTCCCGGCCGTGTTGTACCACCCTGATTCTCCTTCCCGGTCCACCGCCTTCATTCTATGCTGCGGCCGGGAGGAATGGCCGTGATGGCTTTCGTGCGTGTGGTGACGGTCTGTGCGGCGACCTGCTCGATCGTGATGGCAGGCTCCCTCGATCCCCTCTTCGAACGTTGCGATGGCGTGATCGCCTTCGGGGGGCGGCGATGGGCTGCCGCTTGCGCCGGTGGGGTGGGCTTGTGGGACGCAGAAGGTCGTTCGGCCGGTCCCCGGATGGTGCTGGCGACGGGCGTCATCGACCTCCTCGAAGAAGGCGGCGCCATCCTGGCTGCTGCCGGTCCCCGGGGCCTGGCCCGCCTGCGTCCGGGTTCCCCCGGCCGGCTCGAGGTGATGGCCTTGTATCCACGACCGGGAGCCGTCTACCAGGTGGCTGCCGCATCCGGCGGCTCGCTCCTGCTGGCCGAGGGCAGCGAAGGGCTGGCCGAGGTCGTGATCGATGTCGGCGGCACCTTGCACGAGCGGAGCCGTTTCGACGCCGGCGCCCTGGTGCGCGGCGTGACCGTGGCCGGTGACCAGGTGCTTGCCAGTCTGGGCGCCGCAGGCCTGCTCCTGCTGCGCCGCGGTGAGCAGGGCCTGGCCGAGGTCGCCCGGCTGCCCACCGTCGATGCCCGGGAAGCGGTGCTCGTCGAGGGCAGCGAAGGCCGGCAGGCGGTGGTGGCCGATGGCCGCGGGGGGGTGGTGGTCGTTGCCGTCGAGCCCGATGGCCTGCGGGAAGTGACTCGCCAGCCGCCCCTCGACGGCGCCGCCGTGCGGGGCCTGGACCTGCTGGGCCGCCGGGTGCTGACGGCCGAGGGCCGGGCCGGAGGCCGGTTGCTCGGCCTGGATGCCCGGGGTCGTCTGACAGTCTTGCGGCGCTTCCACCTGCCCGAGGGCAGCTACCTCGATGCCGCCTTTTCGAAGGATGGTCGGCGTGCCGCCTGGGCCTCCGATCGGAGCGGCGTGGTGTGCGTCGGTCTCAGCGTGAAGACGCTTTCGCCGGGCGACTAGTCAGCACCAGCATCCCGGCCAGGCCGACGAAGAGCAGCAGGGCGACCGGGGCGGCCCAGCCCGCCGGCCACTGCCAGCCGAAACCGGGAGGACGCCGGCCGAGCCACAGGGCCAGGCCGGCGGTGCCCACTCCCATCAGGCCTTCGCCGGCGATCAGTCCCGAGCCGAAGAGAATGCCCTGGTCCCGCCGCTCGTCGGCATCCTTCTTCTTGCGGTTCCAGTGATCGAGTCCTGCCCGTAGGCAGCCGCCGAGAAACACCGGCGTCATGGTGGCCAGAGGAAGGTAGACCCCCACGGCGAAGGCCAGGGGCGGGACCCCCAGCAACTGGGCGAACAGGGCGATGGCCGCGCCGATGCCCACCAGGCCCCAGGGCAGGTCCGAGCGCAGCACGCCCTCGATCACCGTGCGAGCCAGGGTCGCCTGGGGCGCGGGAAACTCCTCGCCGCCGAAGCCGTAGACGCTGCCCAGCAGGTAGACCACGGCGGCGACTACCCCCGCATTGACGATGGCGCCGGTCAGCTCGGCAATCTGCTGGCTGCGGGGGGTGGCGCCCAGGATGTATCCCGTCTTCAGATCCTGGGAGATGTCCCCGGCGATGGAGGCGGCCACGCAGACCACCGTGCCGATGGTCAGCACGGTGACCTTGCCGAAGTCGTCGGTCCAGCCCAGCAGGGCGAAGATCACCGACGTGCCCAGCAGCGTGACGATAGCCATGCCCGAGGTGGGGTTGGAAGTCACCCCCACCAGGCCGACGATGCGGGAGGAGACGGTGACGAAGACGAAGGAGAAGACCGTCACGGCGATCGCCGCCACGGTCCGCAGGGCGAAGGGCGCGCCGACTCCCAGGCCCAGCGGATTGAGAGCCAGTGCCAGGACGATCGCCCCGGCGCCGACCAGCACGACGATCATCGGCAGATCCCGCTGGGTGCGGAGGGGAGCCGCTTCGGCCCGGGCGCGCAGGCCGGCCAGCCCCGAGCGCAGGGAGTCGACCATCACCGGTAGCGAGCGCAGCACTGCCAGCAGCCCCGCCATGGCCACGGCGCCGGCGCCGATGTAACGGATGTAGCGATTCCAGATCGCGTCGGGGGACATTTCGGCCAGCGGCAGGTTCGTCTCCGGAAACAGGGGAGTGGAGGCCGCCGCGCCGAAATGGGCGATGGTGGGAATCAACACCAGCCACGAGAGCAGGCCGCCGGCGACCATGATCGCGCCGATGCGGTAGCCCAGCACATAGCCCACCCCCAGCAGGGCGGGGGAGGGCTCGATGCCGAGCTGAGCCTTGGGAATCACCGGCAGGGCCATGCCGACTTCACCGGGCCAGAGCCGGCCGATGGCCACGCCGGCCTTGTGCAGGGCCCCGGCGCCGAGTCCCAGCAGCACGTTGCGAGCGCGGGCGCCTCCCGCGTCGGCGGCGATCAGCACCGCCGCCGAGGCCGTGCCCTCGGGGTAGGGCAAGGTGAGATGCTCGCGTACGATGAGAAAGGGCCGGAGGGGAATCATGAACAGGATGCCCAGGCAGCCACCGCAGGCGGCGAGGAAGGCCACCTGCAGCAGGCCGGTGCCGAGGGGCGGCGCCAGGCCCCACATGAAGAGGGCCGGGATGGTGAAGATGACCCCCGAGGCCAGGGAAGACGAAGCCGACCCGGCGGTTTGACCCAGGTTGGCGTAGAGGATGTTGGACTTGCCGAAGAGCAAGCTCAGGGCGCCGAGCAGCACCACCATGATCACGGCCAGGGGGATCGAGGTGCTGATGGTCAGTCCCACCCGCAGACCCAGGTAGGCGTTGGCCGCTCCCAGCACCGCACCGGCCACCACGCCGAGGAGGATCGGCGCCGGGTGGAAGTCCCGGTAGGCGGTCTGATCCGGGACGTAGGGCTTGAAGGGGGGGACCTCTCCGCCGGGCGTCGCGCTCATGGGAGGGCCTCGCCGGCGATGGGATAGACGGGCCTGAGGTCCACGGGAATCTCCTTCAGCTCGGTCAGAGCCAGGGCCAACTCACCGGGCAAGCGGGGATAACGCTCGAGCAGTTCCAGCGCGGCTTCCCGGTCACCCTCGGCCTGGATTTCCAGCAGCCGCCGGGCGATGCCTTCGACGGCCGGTCGCAGGCGACCCGGGCGGACCACGAGCTTCCGGCGGGCGGGGTCGTGGACCAGCATGCCGGCCTCGCCCAGCAGGCCCAGACTGAGAGTCGCCGCCCGGGCATGAGCCGAGTCGCCGGCAAAGCGTGACGCGCGTAACAGGCCGGCGACCCACGTGGCGGCCAGGGTGGCCGGGTCGACTTTTTGCTCACCCCGACGGTCCAGTTCCAGCAGACACCAGGCGCCGAGCACTTCGGCCTTGGCCTCTTCGATGGGGGCGTAGGTTTCGAGCAGGGCTTCGTGCACGAGGACCGGCCGGCCCGGGGTCCGGGCTCGACCCGGACCCAGGCTGTGGGCCAGCTCATGGAAGAAGATCAGGTCGATGAAGGTGTTTTCGTCGACGCTGAACTCCTCGGCCAACAGTTGCTCGGCGAGGGGGACCAGGGTCCGGCGATACTTGGCCTGGATCACGTTGCGCAGGATCACCTTGCGCGAGCCCTTGATCTGTCGCACCAGGTCGTCGTTGGGCAGGTTGAAAGCGCCGGGTTGGATGCCGGCACGGGCCTGGCCGGCGGAAAAGACCAGGTCGGCGATCCGGATCGGCGAATCCCGGGCTCGGCCCAGCGATTCCGGGATTCCGCCGGCAGGCTTGGGCAGCGCTCCTTCGAAATCGTCGAGTCGATCGGAGAGTCGGGCCAGGCGAGCCGTGGCGGCGCGGTCGGTCACGGTGACGAAGGCCTCGAAAGCGGCCTTGTAGCCGAAGAGCCGGTCGTCGGCGACCTCGAAGGGGCCCAGGGCCAGTTCCACGGGGGCGTCGACGTCCATCCAGGCCAGGTCGGCCTGTTGCCAACGGTCGTTTTCCAGCGCTTCGGCCAGGCGCGCCAGGTAGAGCCGGAGTCCGTCGCTGGCGGTCAGGCGGGCGGCTTCCCGCAGGGCGGTGGCGGCGGGGGCCAGCTCCTGCTGGAAGGCGCGGGAGTACGGCACGCCTTCGAGCCCCTCCTCGCCGTGCCGGACGACAGTGGTCTGGGAGATCAACTCCGCCTCCCGGTCGGGATGTTCACGGATGAAAGCGCGAAATGCCTCCTCCTCCAGGTCCGGAGGGTAGAAGCCCGCTCCCGGAGGGCGGGGTGGGACGCCGCGGACGAAGCTCTTCCAGCCGAGCTGGCGCTGGTAGACTCCCGCCTGGACCGCAAAGTAGTCGAGCGCCTGGCGCCCTTTTCGTCCGGGAATCGATTCGAGCCACCGCCGATAGCGCGGATTGGCCCGATCCGCCTGGAGCCGGTAGACCGGCTCGATGGCCCGGGCGGCGGTGATCAGCAGATCCAGGACTTTTCGTTCTGTTTCGTCCAGCGCCGAAAGATCCGCGTCCAGGATCACCGGAACGAAATCCGCGAGACCTCTTTCGAATCCTTCGACGAGTTCGAGTTGCGGGGCCTCCTCCCCGGGGGCGGGAGGCGGCGTGGAGCAGCCGCTGGTCAGGGTCAGGGCCGCGGCAGCGAGAATGGAGGGAGGGAATCGGCGCATGCTCTCCTCGGGCGGCGCAGCATAACGGAGCTTTCCGGTGGGCCACAAGCGCGAGTCCGATGCGCTCGTGCTAGTCTTTGGAGCCGGAAGGGGCGCCGGATCGGGGTCGCGGGTTGACGCAGCTTGTTATGCACCCGCCGGGAAGATGGTTATGCGGCTTTCCCGGTTGACGTGGAGGTGGGTCTTGCCCCGCGCACAGCGCTTTACGCTGGGTCTGTCCCTGGCGACCGTTCTCGTCTTGCTCGGCGCGGTATTCGCGGGAGTGGTCTACCTCAGCCTGCTCGATGCGCGGCAGATGGCGGCCCGCGTTCAGCAGGATCTCGAGCGCCAGAACGACGCGTTCACCCGCGCCATCGACGAGTGGTACCTGCAGGTGGTCCAGGAGCACGCCCGGCAGATCGCCGCGCCTTTCCTGTGGAACGTGGAGAGCCTCGAGGGATTGGCCGAAGGCACCCCCGCCTTCCGTCACCTCCAGCGCCGGATGTGGCAATTCGTCTACGGCAAGGACCGGGAACCCGCCTGGCACGACTCGCCGGTAGGGCCGCTCGAGTCCGTGCTGATCGTCGATCGGCACCATCGCATCGTCGCCGCTTCCGATCCGATGGTGGTCGATCGCACCTTCACGGACCCGGAAGAAATCGCCCGTCTCGATCGGGCTATCGTCGAGCCCCAGGTGCGCCGCATCGACGGTGAGCGAGGCGATGGGCGTTCGGTGGTGGAACTCTCCCTGGCGGTGCCCAACTCCCGGGGTGAACCCATCGGGGTGGTGCGCCTGCGCTACGTGGGCGGGGTGGTGGGTCGCCCACCCCAACCCCCGACCCTCGTGGTTCCCGATCAGCCGCGGTTGTGGGGGCCGGCCCTGGCGGGGCTGGTGGCGATCCTGGGTCTGGGCTTCGGCATCTGGGCCACCAACCGGGTCTTCTCGTTGCAGCGGCGGCTGGAGGCGATGGCTCGCGGTCTGCGCCTGCCCCCCGCCCGGGGCGCCGGAGCCAAGGCCCTGTCGATGATCGAGGAACGTCTCGAGTCTCTCAGCGAGTCGGTGCGGCGGGACGACCTGCTGGTGGCTTCGCTCTCCGACGCGCTCCGGGAAGGGGTGATCCTGGTCGATCCCGACGGTCGACCGGTGATCGCCAACCGTCAAATCGAAGAGATGTTCCAGCTCGGTCGGGGGGAGGGCGAGGACCGTCTGGCGCGCGTGGCTGCGGTGGTCGAGCGCAACCTCTCCCTCAAAGAGCTGCTGGACGCGGGCCTCACCCGGGGGCGGGCGGTGCGCGAGCACCCGCTGCAATTGCGTATTCCCTGGGTCGGCCCGGTTGCGGTGCAGGTCACGTCCTATGTGCTGCGGGACGGTGATCGGACAGCCGGGCTGATGCTGGTGCTCAAGGACCGGGCCTCCATCGAGAGTCTCGAGCGTAACCTGCGGGAAGCCTCCCGCCTGCAGACCATCGTGCGCCTGACCGGCAGCGTGGCCCACGAGGTGAAGAACCCCCTGGGAGCGATCACGGTTCATCTCGAACAGTTGCGCCGCAAGGTGGTGCGGGCCGATCCGGCCGGTGAATCGCGCCTCGGTGAGCGGGTGGACGTGGTCCGCGAGGAAATCTCGCGCCTGCGGGAAATCCTCTCCGAATGGTTGCAGCTCACGGCCCCCGAAGAACGGGGCGAGGCGCGGGCGCCTGTGGTGCAGGTGCTCGATTCGGTGGGGCGCTTGTTGCGGGTGGAAGCCCGGCACCAGGGGGTGGAACTGGTCACCGAGCTCTTCGGCGAGGATTGCCGGGTGGCCCTGTCGTCGGCACGGTTGCGGCAGGTGCTGCTCAACCTTGCGCTCAACGCCTTGCAGGCCATGCCCGACGGAGGCCGGCTCGTTCTGCGGGCCCGCGTGGGAGCCGAGCGGGTGGCCTTCGAGGTGGAGGACACGGGTGCCGGCATTCCCCGGGAAGTGCAGGACAAGATCTTTGATTTCCATTTCACGACCCGCTCGGGCGGCTCGGGTCTCGGGTTGTCGATCTGTCGCATGATGGTCGAAGAGGCCGGTGGCATCCTGACTTTCGTCAGCGAGGAAGGGAAGGGGACCACCTTCCAGGTCTTCTTGCCTCCCGCCCAGCCCGCGCGCCAGTCCGTCAGCCTCAGCCCTGGTGCGTGAGTCGCCCGGGGCGGGCGACCTCCTCCTCGAGGGCGGCCAGTTCTTCGCCCCAGGTCTCCCGGCGAATCTCCTCGAAGGCCCGGGCCGGTGCCAGGGCGGGCCGATAGAGCTGGGGGGAAGTCAGGGAGTCCCAAACCTCGGCGATGGCGATCACCCGCGCTTCGGGGAGGATCTGCCGGCCGGCCAGCCCGAGGTAGCCGCCGCCGTCCCGGCGTTCGTGATGCTGGGCGACCACCCGGGCCAGGCGCAGGTCTCCGGTCAAGGCCGCGACCAGCGCATGGCCCCAGGGCGCATGGCGCCGCACGCGCCTGCGCTCTTCCCGGTCCAGTCGCCGGGTGTGGGTCAAAAGGCCCGGTCCAAGAGCCAGCTTGCCGATGTCGTGCCACAGGGCGGCCTCGGTGATTCGAGTCAGGCTCTCGGAATCGAATCCCAGCCGCCGGCCGAGGGCGGAGGCCAGTGTTGCGACCCGCTGAGCGTGCCCGGGCATGCCGGCGTCCCGTTGCTCGACGGTGGCCAGCAGTTGCCGGCGAAGGTGCCGGGCGGCATGTTCGAGCGCTCCCGGCCGACGCCTCCCGACCTCCGGGAGGCGGGCCGGATGGCCCAGGCAGGCGGCCAGGCGGAGCAGCACTTCGACGGCGGCGAAGACGGTCGAGGGCTCGGGAGGCCCGGTGTGGCAGAGGAGGAAATCCCCTTGGGCGATCTCCGACGCCTCGCCAAGGTGCAGCACGGGAAGCCGGGACCAGGGCACGGCCAGCGTCGAGAGCCGTCGCTGGAGGCGGTGCAGGGTGAGCAGGGGGTGGGGGCCATCGAGCAGCAGCAGGTCGTAGGCCGTGTCCGGCCAGCGGCGGGCCAGGAGCTCGACGCTGGCGGCCGATTCCAGCTGGTGGCCGGCCTCCTCGAGCCGGCGGCGCCACGGGCGCTGGTCGCCCCGCTCGCCACCCAGCACTGCCAGTCGTGCCATCGCCCCGCCGCGGGGAGGGGCTCGCTAAGGCGACTCTCCCTCGTCGCAGTGGCAGAGTTCCAGGCGTCGGTTGCAGGCAAAGCAGTACCCCTTGGAGCGAAACCACTCGGTCATCTCCGCCTGCCAGGCATCGACGATCCCCATGCGTTCCACCTCCTCGAAGCCGGCCTCGTCGAGCCAGGCCGCCATGTTCTCGAGGCTGCGGTGGTAGGCCGTGAGCAGGTCGAAAATGGTGCTCTCGCCGCCCGCGCCCTCTGTCGGCTCCGTGTCGTTGGGGGTACGACTCACGCTCTGCTCCCGGCGGCCCGCCGGGACCCGATGCCGGACCTGCCCCGGGCATCCCGTCGCCCGGCGCGGCCCATCCCGGTCTTTAGCATAAAACGACGAAACTTTCCGAACAAGCTGACGCGGGGGGCTCAGCACCGCCTCTCCGGGGTGCCTGCCCTGGGGAGGCAGCAGGGAGCATCGCGATTTGGCGGAAGGGGTGGGATTCGAACCCACGGTACAGTTGCCTGCACAGCGGTTTTCGAGACCGCCGCCTTCGTCCACTCGGCCACCCTTCCGCATGGCCGCCGGCGCCCGGTCGGGGCGCCGGCGGGGTGGGTGCTGATGGTAGCGGAGAGGGCGCAGCCTGTCATGGCGGGAGCGTGCGAAAAGAGCCTTCAGGTGACTTCGACCCTCAGCTCCTCGCCCAGGGCACGGGAGACGGCGGTGGCCCGTTGCCCCGGTCGGATGGGACCGACGCCGGCGGGAGTGCCGGTGAAGATCAGGTCGCCCGGTTCCAGCAGGAACCAGCGCGAGAGCAGGGCCACCACGGCGGGAGGATCGTGGATCATCTCGGCGCAGGTGGCCTGTTGGCGCAGGGTGCCCTCGACGGTGCAGCGCAGGTCGATTTCACCCCAGCGTCCCCGGAAGGCCGTCGCGTCCTGGAGCGGGCTGATGGGGGCGGCGCCGGCGAACCCCTTGCTGCGGGCCCAGGGCGCGCCCTTCTTCTTGGCTTCGGCCTGCAGGTCCCGGGCTGTCAGGTCGAGGCCGAGAGCCAGGCTCTCGATCGCCGCGTCGGCCGCCTCGGGCCCCAGGTTGGCGCCTCCCCGGCCCAGGGCGAGCACCAGTTCCACCTCGTGGTGCAGTTCCGTCGAGCCCTCGGGAAGCCGCACCCGGCCCCCGCCGGGAAGCAGGGCCGAGCGCGGCATGATGAAGACGACCGGTTCGGTGGTCGCGCGCATCTCCGCGGCATGGGCCGCAAAGTTACGGCCCAGGCCATAGATCGTGCCCACCTCTCGCGAGGGGCCATCCCGGCCCGGCAGGTGCATCGATCAGCGTTCCTCGGCGGGTAGCACCCGGGCCGCGGGTTGGGGGTCGGTTTCCCACTTGCGGTAGTCCCGCGGTACCCGTGTCCGCAGGGGAGCGGCAAACTCCACCAGGGTTGCGAGGGCGACGAGCGGAATCGCCGCCACGAGGAGATAGAAGAGTTCCACCGGGTCACCCGTGTCCAGGTAGAGCGCCACCTGGCGGGTGACCAGGAAAGCGCCGCCGACGGCCAGCAGGCCGTCTCGCAGCCAGCGGGCCCAACGAGCCAGACCCAGGTGCGAACGGCACCAGCGGCAGATGATCGGTCGCCCCGGGGTAGGGCGAGCCATGGTCCAAGGTCCTAGCCTCCCCCCGCATTCCGGACAGAGCGCCATCGGTCGACTCCTTGAAATCCAGTGCGGTGGCTGCGATGCAGGCCCAAGTGGGCAGACCATATCAAACCCGGGGCGCTTCGATCAATCGGGGCTGGTTTGCCGGCGGGCCAGGCGTACCCGCAGCCAGGTGGCGGCGGCCAGCGCCAGCTTCTCTCTGCGGGGAACATGGACCACCGGTCCGGAGGTCGGGAAGTCCGCCGCTACGATGCGGTCGAGCAGGCGCCGGTAGACCGCCCCCATCACCTCGGCGGCGCAGAAATCCCGCCCGCCTCGCCGGCCCGCCTGCCGGGCGGCGTCGAAGTAGCGCCGGGCCCGCTCGGCCTCGAAGCGCAACAGGCCCCGGCGCTGCTGGTCGTTGGCCGCTGTGCCGATGACAGCGGCCTCGTCCACATCGAAACGGCGCAGGTCCTCGAGGGGAAGGTAGAAGCGGCCCCGGCGGGCGTCGGGGCCCAGGTCTCGCAGGATGTTGGTCAGTTGCAGGGCTCGGCCGAGCTTGATCGCGTAGTCGTCCGCCCAGGGATCGCCGCAACCGAAGATACGGACACAGAGTTGGCCCACCGCCCCGGCCACCAGGTCGCAGTAGCTGCCGAGCCGTTCCCATGTGTCGAAGCGCAGTGGCTCGAGGTCGAGGGCGACACCGGCGATCACGGCTTCGAACAGGGCTCGCGGCAGCGTGAAGGCCCGGGAGACCCGACCGACCTCGATGGCGATGGGGTCTTTGGCCCGGCCCGTGAAGGCGGCCTCCAGTTGCCCGCGCCAGTGGTCGAGTTCCCGCCGGGCGCTGTCGATGTCCGGCGCTTCGTCCACGGCGGAGTCCACTGCCTTGCAGAAGGCGTAGACGGCGAAGATCGCTTCGCGACGGGGGCGCGGCAGGGTGAGAAAGGCGTAGTAGAAGCTCGTGCCCGACGAACGGGTCACCCGCCGCACGTAGCTGTCGGGCGGCTCGGCGGAGGGCGGCCCCGGGGTGAGGGCGGGGTCGGCTTCCAGCGGCTGAGAGTTCACATCCCCTCCGGGTCGAGTCGCATGGGGCGTTTCCGGCGCCGCTCTCGCCGCCGTCGCCAGAGGGAGAGGGCGACCGCGACCACCGCCAGTATCATCCAGAGCTGGTCGATCCAGAAACCGATTCTGGCATAGACGGTCGGCTCAGGGGGACCGGCCGTGACCCTTCGTATGGCCACGCCCGGTTCCAGCAGCAGGCGTCCCGTCTTGTGGCCCCGGAGGTAAGTATCGATACGACCCGAGGGCAGGATGAACGCCGAAATCCCCGCGTTGGCTCCGCGCACGACACCGACCCGGTTCTCCACCGCGCGCAGGACACTGACGGCGAGCATGTTGTGGGTCGGTCCCCAGCCGAGCCACCCTTCGGAAGTGAGGTTGACGAAGAACCGCGCCCCCCGTCGGCGGGCCGCACGGGCGGGATCGGTGTAGCAGGTTTCGTAGCAGATCGGCGTCCAGAACGTCCAGGTTCGGCCGCCCACCTCCGCGCTCATGGGAATCGGCGCGGGAGCCGCCCATCCGTTGGGCGCGTCGCGCCAGGTCGCGAGGGTCAGGCGGATGATCTGCTTCGACATCCAGGGCCAGACCCGCTCGAGAGCGGGGAAGACGCGGCGTTCGGTGAACGGAAAGAGGACCACCTTGTCGTAGCGTCCGAGGAGGGCCCCGTCGGGGGCGACCAGGTAGGCCGTGTTGGTCGGCCGACGGTGTTCGACCGGGTCCATGCCCTGGGCGCCGAAGAGCAGCGGAGCCTGTCGGGACGCCGCCGTCCATTCCACGGCGCCGTGGTACTCCGCCTGGACGTCGTAGGCGGAGAGGATGGCGTTCTCCGGCCAGACCACCATGTCCACCTCGCCGGGTTCGACCCACTGGGCGGTCAACTGCTGCTGCGCGATGACGACGCCTGCGGTCAGGTCGCGGCCGTGATCCAGACTGGGCTGGATCACCGCCAGTCGCGGGCCCGGCTCGCCGGACACCTGGCCGATGCGCACGGCCCCATAACATCCCAGCAGTACCAGGATCGTCAGGGCCAGTCCGGCGCCGCGTCGCACCGAACGCCAGGTCGAAGTGCCCGTGGCGGCGCGGACGGCCTCGACTCCTACCGCGAACGGAAGGGCCGCGAGAACCGAGAGAGCCGGTGCGCCGATCAGTTCGGCCGACTGGATCCAGATCGGCCAGTCGAAGAGAAAAGAACCGATCTGGTACATGTTGAAGTTGCCGGGATTCAGCCAGGGGCGAAGCCACTCGCCGGCGCCCAGCCCGAGGGGAACGGTCACCCAGGCCGGCAGGCGGGTGGTGCGGCGCAGGATCCCGGTGGCCACGGCCTGAGTGGCATAGCTCCAGGTGATGGCCAGGGGAAAGACGATCAGGCCCACCAGGCCGTAGCGGTAGGCCGGAAGATGGCCGACGACGGCGTAAAGCAGCTGGCCGGGCAGGTAGCCCCACAAGGGGGCCCGCCAGCGTTCCACGGCCGCGGGGGTGACCAGCAGCACCATGGCCAGGGCGAGCAGGGGACCCGCCGCTGTCCAGCGTGCGGACAGGTACCACAGCACTCCCCCGACGAGGCTGATGGCGCAGGCTTCCAGTCGCCGACGCCAAGGCTTCGGTGCCGCCGCCCGGGTTTGCGGATCTACGTCAGCCGAGCGCATCAGGCGCAGCCGTCCTCCCAGCGTCGGAGAACCAGGCAGGCGTTGGTCCCGCCGAACCCGAAGCTGTTGGAAAGGGCCAGGCGCGGGGCCAGCGTGTTGATCTCGGTGACCAGATTGAGGTGGGCGCAGCTCTCGTCGATGTTTTCCACGTTGCGGCTCGGCGCGATGAAGCCCTCCTGGAGCATGATCACCGAGTAGATCGCTTCCAGCGCGCCGGCGGCGCCGATCGCGTGTCCCGTGATGGACTTGGTGGACGAGATCCAGGGTTGCCTGTCACCGAAGACCTGCTCCATGGCTCGGGCCTCGGAGGGGTCGCCTTGGGGCGTGGATGTGCCATGGGCGTTGACGTAGTCCACGTCTCCGGGGGCGACTCCCGCTTCGTCGAGAGCCAGGCGCATGACGCCGGCAGCTCCCGCGGGATCCGGGGCGACCATGTCCCGGCCGTCGGAATTGGCGCCGAAGCCGAGGATCTCGGCCTGGATCGGCGCGCCGCGACCGAGGGCCGAGTCGAGGCTTTCGAGGACCAGCACGCCGGCTCCTCCGCTGATGACGAAGCCGTCCCGGTCTCGATCGAAAGGCCGGGACGCCTGTTCCGGACGGTCGTTGTAGCCCCGCGAGAGCGCACGCATGGCATCGAAGGCGCCGGCCCGGGACCAGTCGATCTCGTCGGCGGCGCCGGCGAGGATGCGATCGTAGCGGCCCCAGCGGATCATCATCGCGGCCAGGCCCAGCGCATGGGCGCCGGTGGAGCAGGCCGAGGAGACCGACCAGCTCTCGCCACGGACGCCCAGGGCCACCGAGACGTTGGCCGATGCGGTCGAGCCCATCACCCGGGGTACGCCGAAGGGGCTGACCCGCCGGGTGGAGTGGTGCTTTTCCACCGTCGCCGCGATGCGGTAGTTCTCGATCGACGAGCCGGTGCCCGACCCGATCAGCACCGGCAGGTCGCTTCCCTGGACTTCCTCGAGGGGCAGGGCCGCCTGATCGAGGGCCTCGGTGGACGCCCGCATGGCCATCAGGCCACAGGAACTCGACGTCTTGGCGGTCTTGCGGGTGGTGATGGGGGAGTCGGGTTCGGCTTCGGGAAGCCCGCCGACCCGGGAGGCGATGCCGCGTTCGGCCCAGTCCGCCACGTGTCCGATGCCCGAGCGTCCCTGCTTGAGGGCCTCGGTGATGGCCGGTAGGCCGGTGCCGATGGAGGAAACTCCACCCATGCCTGTGATCACCACGCGCCTGCTGTACATTTCCGCTCCGCCTTGGGGGCCTCGTGGGGGCATGATACCGGAAGATGGCCATGGAGCCGCAGTGCGCTCGCGGGCGGCCCGGTTTGATCCGAGGCGGAAAAGCGACTAAGCTAGTCCTGTAAGACTTGTCATTGTCAGCCGTGCGGGGCGGGGTGCTTCTCCCCGCAACCGGCACGACCGAGGAGACGATCCGATGAGTGCGACGACCAACGAATTCCCTGTTCAGTTGACGGAGGTCGCAGCCGGGAAGATCCGGACTTATGCGAACGGTAACGAAGAGTTCTCGGGCAAGGCCTTCCGGGTCTTCGTCGAGGGCGGCGGCTGCGCCGGTTTTCGCTATGCTTTCGTTTTCGATGAGCCGCAGGAGAACGACTTCCGCGGCGAGGTCCACGGTGTCAAAGTGGCTGTCGATCCCCTGTCCATGAACTACCTCCGCGGCGCCACGGTGGACTACGTCGAGAGTCTCAGTGGCTCCGGGTTCACCGTGCAGAACCCCAACGCCTCGAGCTCTTGCGGCTGTGGGCACAGCTTCCAGGCCTGAGTCTTTCGCGGCCGGTAGAAGCTTGACGCGATGGGCGCCCCGCGGGGCGCCCTCGGCTTTTCCGCCCTGGCGCGAAGAAGCTCCTTCCCGCCCCGGGCGCTGAAAAGCCGGCCTCTCCCGGAAGGGCGGGCGGTGTCCGCAATGTCTGTCCGCATGGGGGCGCTGCGGGCTTCGGATTCCACGCTCGAGCGTCGACCGCGCATGGACTCCGTTCGCGCTTTTCGAGGGGGCAGGGATCGGGGCCGGATCGCCCGATCCCGCCACTGCGCGCTCCAGCGTTTCCCGTCCGCGTCGCGGGAGAGGCCGGGAAGGGCATGTTTCGGTCCACGGCGTGGGGTCAATGGACGGGGGCGGGGCTTTCGGCGCGGGCGCTGAGGCCCAGTTCCACCGGCCAGAGGGCGGTCTCCGCGTTTTCCGGCGCCTGGCGGGAGGCATCGAGGGCAGCCTCCGCGGCGGCCAGCAAATCGGGAGCCGCGGGCCAGGGGCCGTTGGGCCCGATGGTGACCCCTGCGAGCGGGGTCGTCTGCCGGGAGAGACCGACGGTCTCGAGCGCGTGCTGCAGGCGCTCGGTTGCGGGGCGTGGGTTATGGCAGCAGGAGAGCACCAGCGCCAGGCGGCGATCACTCCATCGGCCCAGGGCGTCCGACCCGCGGACGGCGCTACCCAGCGCCCGTCCCAGGCGGAGGCGCTGGCCCCCCGCCGTGGGTTCGCCGGGGCGGGGCAGGTCGTCGGGTAGTTCCATCACGATCAGGGCCAACGGCTCATGGCGGCTCGCGCTTTCGGCGGTGGCTACCTCGATGGCCCTGAGCAGCCCCCGGTGGTTGAGGAGCCCCGTGACGGGGTCGATCAGGTCGAGCCGTCGAATGCGGTCGGCCTGGGCCCGCACATCACCCTCGCGGCGAACGAGCTGAGAGCGCAGGCGGGCGAGTTCGACTTCCCGTCGTTGCCAGGCCCGGCTGACGAGGGTCGCCCCCACGCTGCAGGCGGCGGCGCCGAGCAGGACGAAGGTGATCAGCAGGCGGAGGGGCGCTTCGAAAAGGATGCCTGCGGCACCGGCGAAAGCCAGCGCGGCCAGGCCGCCGGCGAGCACCCGCAGGGCGGGGGAGGAGCCATCCTGCCGCCCGAGCGCGTGGGCCGCTGCAGCCAGGCAGACGGCCGCCGCCGCGGCCAGGGCTGTCGTGGCGGCGGCACCCGTCAGCCATGGTGCCGCCATGGCCGCGGCGATGGCGGCGAGGGGCGGGGCCCCGAGGCTGAGCAGGGAGACCGGTTTCACTCGACGATCTCCTCCTTCCAGGCCCGCACCTCGATCGCCTTTTCGCGGGGCAGGTACAGCCCGAAGTCCTTGGCGCCTCCCAGCAGGCGCGGGTCGTGGCTGAAGACAGAGATCGCCGAGCCGACGGTGGCCTCGACCCGGGCGACGAAGGCGCCGAAGTATTCGTGGAAACCCGAGGGCCCCCGAATCTGCACGCCGGCGATGGCGTGGTTGGTGTAGAGCACGGCGTGCACCGAGTCGGTCTGCGGCAGGTACGGCGCGATCTCGGCCCAGCTGTGGTTGGTGGCGCTGTCGGTCCAGAAGGGGCTACCCCGCCAGATCAGCCCGTCGCCGTCGGTGTCGATCGGCGTGGCCGTGTTGGGGTCGCTGGCGCTGGAGTCGAGGCGGTCGTTGATGTCTTCGGGGAAGGCAAAGCTCGACGATCCCGAAGACGGTATACCCTGGGCGTTGAGCGAACCGCGGACGATGGTCGCGTCGTAGCGCCCGTCCCCGTCCAGGTCCTCGCCGGAGCCGGGAATCACGTCGCCCGGGCTGTAGCCCGCCGGGATCAGGCCCGATCCACACTGATTGGCCCCGTTGGAAGCGTAGGTCCGGACATCCCATGTGCCGTTACCCTCGTTCGTGTCACCGGTATTGGGCAAATTGTCCAGCCCGAGATCTTCTTTGGATTCGTTGTCCGGATCAGCCAGCCATCCATCCACAGACCCCCAGTAAGCCCCATTGGTGAAACGGCCGATGATGATGTTCTCCCGGGCGAAGAGGCCGAGCATGTCGGCGTCCCGAACCTGGTAGGTCCCCGCCGGGCTGGTGGCTGTGGTGAGCTGTCGCCAGCCCTCGATGTCTTCTTCCGCCATCGAAGCGTAGTTGGTGCTGACGCTATTGCCGTATCCGGTGCCCGGAGGCGTGCCGTCACCCGGCAGATGAGGCCGCGTCGGATTGTCGTAGACGAGCTGATCGGGCAGGTAGATGTTGCCCGGAGTGTAGATGCTGCCCTGACCGGAAACGCGGCCGACGATGATCACCGCGCCGGTCATCGGCCGCAGACCGGTGGCATCCCACTCGTCGTCGGTGTTCCAGATGCCGTCGGCACCGGGGGAGCCGATGACCACCGGCCCGTCGATGATGATCGGCTGGGTGCGTCCGTCGAGTACCATGAAGGGGGACTCGTCGTCGTCGGTGTTGGGCAGGCCGTCCCGGCCGTAGAAGTCGTCGGCTGTACCCCACAGGCCATCCGGCCCCAGGTTGCACCCGATGCAGCCACGATAGGTGCGGTAACGTCCGAGGGCCCGGTCCCAGACCTGCAGCGTCGAGCCGCCGGTATCGTCCGGCGTACCCCAGATGCCGTCGTCTCCGGGTGTTCCACCGTTCCACTCCCGCGCGGCCTTGACGTAGATCGAAAGGTCGGAGAGGTTCGGCATCGGGATCACGTCCTGGTATTCATGCTGATTGGCCGAATCGGCGTAGTCGCCTTGGACGTCGTCGGCTCCGAGAATTCTGCCGCCCGCGATCAGGCCACCGTCGTGGATACGACCGATCAGGTCGTTGACCACGATCTTCTCGTAGTAGGGAGTGCCACGGCCGCGCACGCAGGAGTTGTAGAGCTTGATGTCGCCGTTGGCGCGCAGGTTGCCGTGCATGTAGAGCGAGCCGCAGGACCAGCCGCTCATCCAACCGAAGTTGTTCATGAAATAGGCGTTGTCGAAGACCCGCGAGGGAATCAGCTTGAGCCGGATCACGCTGGATACGGTCTTCGTCTGGTCGCCGATGGTGGCGGTTGAACGAATGTTCATATCGACGAATTCCAGGTTCCGCGCCTCGGCGATGGTCGAGGGGTAGCAGAGGATGTCGATGGTAAAGGTGCCGCGGCCGTGCTGCACGTTCACGTAATCGCGCCCCGAGTCGTCCGAGGTTCCGGCCTCTCCGTCAGCACCCCGCGAGCGTCCATGGGTCATGTGAAGCATGACATAGTTGTCGAAGATATGGTCCAGGTCCGGCTGGCCGACCAGCGAACATGTCACGTCGCCGATCATCCGCTCGAGACCGGCTTCGGCGATGTAGAAGAGTTCGGCGTCGTCGGCCCCGACGGAAGCCGACTTGAGCGACAAGGTCGCCGAGCCGAGCATCGCCAAGCCGATCAGCGTCAGGCCCGAGATGACGAAGAGCACGACGACCAGCGCCGATCCCTTTTCGTTGACATGGGTGATCATCGTCTGCTCCTTCCTCACGGCTGGATGACCGAAAGCTCGAAGCTGTTGCAGGAATCGACCCGGATCTGGGGATCCGAGTCGTCGGGCGACTCGATGCTGGAAGGCTGATCGGGAATCATCCCGGCCTCGCCGTCCAGGGTGGAGCCCTGGTTGTAGGCGGCCGTGATTACCCCGAAATAGGGCGTTCCGCTGGGCCAATCCGCGGTGTTGTTCAACTCGAAGACGATTTCGTCGCGTGCGGCAAGGTTGATGGGAACGACGCCCGGCGGAAGGTTGAGGGTCTGCCAGGTTCCCGTATGATCCCGGTAGTGCAGTTCTCCTGTTCGATCGGCGACCCAGACCAGCCGCGAGGTGACCATTTCCACGTCGACAGGTTCTGTGGCGGAGGCGCCCTGGTAGCTCCATGTCGTGCCTTCGTCGGTCGTCAGGAGCACGGCGCCCGTGTCGCTGGAAGCCGCAATCGCGGATCCGGTCTCCACGCAAGCGATAGAGGTGATTCGCCCTTCACCGGTAAAGTCTTTCAGGGACCAGGTTCCACCCCCGTCCGCCGAAACGTAGATGGCGTCTTGGGTAGCGGCATATATCAAGGTGCCACCGCCGGCCGTGGATGTCGCGCAGACGTCGAAAACAGTGTCCGTACCGGGGTAGGTGAGGTTCTCCGTGAAAGTCACTCCTCCATCGGAGGATGTCAGCACGGTTCCCGCGTCGCCGACGGCGACGAAGAAGCCGTCCCAGCCGCTGACGCCGCGCAGGTCGTTGGACACCGGGGATGAAATCAGTGCCCAGCTCGCACCGCCGTCGGCACTGCGAACGATGGTTCCGCCCAGGCCCACGGCGACTGCGACTTGCTCGTCCATCTGGTCGACCGCCTTGAGGTCGGAGGATGTCACGCTGCCGGAAACATCGGTCCAGTTGATACCACCGTCGCTGGTTTGGAGAATCTCGCCGGCGTCACCAACGGCCAGGCCGTCGAGGCGATTGATGAAGTCGACATCCAGCAGATTGTTGCCGGGCTGTCCCATGTCGCGGGGCGCGTTACCGGCCGTGATTCCGTGAAGCAGAGTGTTGTTCGTGGCGTCACCGAGGATCCAGTAGATACCGTCGAAATACTTGGTTTGATCGAGGTTGTTCGTTTCGGTATAACCGACGGGAATGTCCACCAGGCTGTCGAGAGTGCCGTCGGAGTTGAGGTCGCTCGAGGTATAGAGCTTGTATTGGATCAGGTAGGGGTCGTAGCCGGCAGCTTCGTTGTCGGGATTGGGCAGGCACCATGCCTCGACCGGATGGTCGTTGCTGCCATGGACGGCAACGCGTATCTGCGGGAAGAGCGGCAGACTCGGGCCCTTGTAGGACCGCGCACAGGCGCGGGGGCTGTAGGGAGAGAGCACTCCGCTGTCGTCCTCGGCGCGGAGCCAGTAGTAGTACAGTTTGCCGTAGTCCGGGGCCGAATCCGAGTTGGTGGCGTCGTCCAGGTAGCTGTACAGGGTCGACCCGTCGGCGGCGATGGCGGTTTTGTTGACGGGCGGGACACAGCGGTAGTCGGGTTGGGTCGAGCGATAGACATGGTAATTGGCGACGTCTTGGCCGTAGCCTGTGGTGTTGGCGGGATCGTCCGGAGAAGCATGCCAGTCGACCCTCAGGGTCGTGCCGTCGTCACCGGCGATATCGGATACCGAGAAGGACGTCGGATATGACGGCCCGGTGGCCGAAGGGTAGGGACCGACGACCGGGTCGAGGCGGCTGAGCTGGGGAGTGCAGTCCATCGCGCGGACTCGGTACCAGTACTGGCGGGGAGGCCAGGTGCGCATCTCGATCCAGTCGTCTTCCCAGGAAGACGTGCCGTCGAGGACCTCGTCGAAGGCCGTCGGTCCGAACACGGAGTTCACGTCGGTACGCCAGATCAGGTACTTCTCGATATCATCCTCGAAATTGCCGTCGTCCGCCGACAGGCTCCAGCTCAAGGTGACCTTGCCGTCGGCCAGGGGGTCGGAACAGGCGTTGACGATGCTCGGCGAACTGGTCTTCTCCGGCTCGTCGCCGCAGGCGCCTCCCGGAAGATCGGTGTTCCGCGGCTTGATCTCGGTGTTCATTGTCACCGAGCGGTAACGAAAGGGCTCGGTGCTCGAGGAACGCCTGGGGTCCTCGTAGGTCATGTCCGGGTAAGAAGTCTCGCAGGTGACGTGGATCTCGACCCGCGTGATGATGTCCGAGATGCGACGGTCGAGAGTCCCGTTGCCGTTCCGGTCCTCGCCGGTGTCGAGAACCGCATCGTTGTCGGCATCTTCGTCGGTGACGGGGCCGAGGGCGGCCAGTTCTCCCGGCTCGAGGATACCGTTGCCGGCGGTCCCGCCTCCACTGCCGTCGTCGCCCCACAGGTCTTCGGCCGGGTCGGAGTCGAAGTGACCCCAGTAGAGGAAGAGAGGGATCGCCCGCGCACCGTTGGGGTAGGCCACCGGACCGCGGACGAGGGCCACGGGGCCCGCGGGGTTCTGATTGTCGGTGCCGTTGTAGCCGTAGGTCTCGCGTTGCAGCAGAAAGAGGCCGTCGTTGTCGATCACCGCCTCGTCGGCGTCGTCACCCTGGTCGCTGGCGTCGACATCACCGTCGCCGTTGGAATCCAGGGTGTAGCGGATCGTTTCGGCTCCCGTGTGGAAGGTCACGGGGGCGTAGCCCGAGGGCACGCTGTCTCCGGTCTTTCCGTCCTGGATCGCGTCGATGGTGGGGTCGATATCGGCGTTGAAGACCAGCTCGTAGGGGGCTGCGTAGACGATGGACGGCTGGCCGACGAGGTCGTCGTCGGTGTTTTCCGTGCCGTCAGGGCCCGGATCCGCCACCGTGCGCACATCCACCTGGTAGCCGAGCATCAACATGTCGCGTTCCAGCTTGTCGATGGCGTAGCGTCCTTCCCGTGCCGCCTCGAGGACCGCGTCGTCCCGGTTGTACAGCCTGTGGTCCATGGTCAGCATCGACAGGGCGGCAAGGAAGAGAATGGTCGTGATGCCGAGCGCAACCGTGACCTCGGCGAGGGAGAAACCGCTCTCGGCGGGGGGGCGCTTGTGTCCCTGCAGCGTTTCCACGGTCGCCTCCTTGGCCCGACTAGAAGGCCGGGATGTAGAACGCTTTTTCAGTGGTGAGAGTGACCTCGTGAGGCTGTCCATGGCTGTCCTTCCACTTCACGCGTACAAGCACGTACTTGACGAAGTTCGTCGCCGGCTCGGTCTCGGAGGGTGTGGTCGTCTCGACGCTCACGCTGTCCCGCGCATCAGGATTCAGGCCCTGGAGCGTCACGTTGCGGATGACGTCCTCGTAGTCCGCACTGTCGATGATGTAGACCTCACGCCGGAAGCGATCGTACTGTCCGTGATTGACCCAGTAATCGTGATCACCCTGCGCGTCGCTGGGATAGTCGCTGCGGCCGAAGAGTACGGCCCCGTTCTTGATGTCGGGAGTGCCCGCACAGGAACGAAAGTTGAACTGCGTGCCATTGAGCAGGTCGACCTCCCCGTAGTCTTCGTCCGGAAAATTGGTGTAGGTCACTTCGTCGATGTCGGTGCAGGGGTCGGAAGTGTCGTTCCATGCGTCGCGGTTTCCGTCCTGGTAGCGCGCGCTCTTGATCTGCTCGAGGCGGTGCGCGGCGAGGAACCGCGCCGTCGCGTGATCCCGGGCCATTTCGGAGGTCCTGATCGTGCTGATCAGGAGCGTATTCAGTCCCAGCAGCGCGATGGCGAACACGCCGATGGCGACGATGGTTTCGGCCAGGGAAAGGCCGGACTCGTCGCGGGGAAGGGGCATCCTGTGGCTGCTCATTGTTCGAGCCTCCATGGTCCGGGGTTGGATATCGTCGGGTCGTAGCGCCAGCGGCGGACCCGGCCCGTTGCCTGGTTGATGCTGATCGCCCGCATGTTGGCGGGGTCGGCGCGGTCGAGATCGGCGGTGGGGATCAGGTAGATCACCCCCGCATTGGCGGACCCCAGGGGATCGAAGGTCAGTACGGGAGCGGATCCGGAAAAGGAGATCGCCGCGGTGATGTCCGCGCCGTCGATGCCTTTCGTGCCCGCGGGATAGCCGAAGACCGTTCCCGCCCCCTGGGTGGACAGGTGATAGGTCGTCACGCTTTCCGAGATGTCGGCGTCGATGCTGCCGTTGGAGTTCTCGTCGTCGTGAACCCGGTAGGAGTTGGAGGCGGTGTCGAAGATCACCCGATAGTCGTTCTGCTCGAAGACGGCCCGGGAACGGGCCAACTCGATCCGGCGGGCCACGTCCGAGGCGGCCGAAGAGGCTCTCCAGCCGGCCAGGTCGATGGTGTAAACGCCGATCGCCGCCGTCAGGCCGACGATGGCGAGAACGGCCAGCATTTCAACGAGGGAGAATCCCCTCTCTGATGGCGGCAGTCGGCTGGGAGTCGTGCTCGGCACCGGCTGGCGGCTCATAGATGCACCTCACCCTTCCATTGATCCCCGCTGCCAATATGGGTCGCGCCCGTGGAACTGACCATCGGCTCCCTGGCGCGCCGGCTCCGGGTGCAGCCGGCAGACATTCAGAAGCAAGAGTCGTGCCGTTCAGCGAGCGGGCGAGGGCGAGCGGCGGCGGTGTGAGGTGGCGGAAAGTGAACCGGAAGCCTCTGACAGAGCGGAAGGCGCCGTTGACGGATTCGTTTCGTGGGGTCGGATTTCGAACACTCCAGGCGCCCGCCAAGGGTCTCGAGCGCTTTTACCCCCCGGGGGGGTGACGCGGCGCGGCACCCCCCCGGTGTTCAAGGGGGATACAGCCCGGAGAAACTTCGGCGGTCGCCCGATGGAAAGGCGCCGGGCGCACTCTCGGCGCGGGACACGAATCGCCTGGGATGGTAGAGTCTCGCCGGCTACCGTCCGGAAAGCGGGCGGGCAGCCGGCTGGTCGTGGCGAGCGAGAGGCGCTGCCTTTGTCGCGGACCGACACGCCGCACGGTTTTGGGGGATGGCGGAAGTTCCAGCCGCCGCCCCGACGCCGTCAGCGTCTCGGGGACCGGGGCGCGGGCAGCGGCTCAACTTGTTCACCGGCCAGGGGTTGCCGGAGTGGCGGAACTGGCAGACGCAGCGGATTCAAAATCCGCCGGGCCCCGCGCCCTTGAGGGTTCGAGTCCCTCCTCCGGCACCAGCCCGGCAGCCCGCGCCTTCAGGCGGCCCCGGCCCGCTCCTGTTCGGGCTGGTGGACGATCAGCACCGGGCGGTGGGCCGTACGGACGACCTTCTCGGCCACGCTGCCGAACAGCAGGCGTCGCCACCCGGTCCAGCCGTGGGTGGCGATGACGATCAGATCGGCGTCGTGCTCCTCGGCGGCGGCCACGATCTGGGCGTAGACGCAGCCGTGGGTGACCAGGGGCCGGGCCGCGAGGCCCTCGCCGAGGCCGGTCTCCACCAGCTCGGACAGGCGCCGCCGGGCCGCCGCCTCCCGATCCTTCTCGAAAGCGGCCAGGTCGAAGGCGGCCCCTTCCACCGGCGCGTGCATCGCCGGCAGCGGATCGATCACCGTCAGGACCAGGAGCTGGGCCTGAAAGTGGCGGGCGAGTTCCGCAGCGGTGTCGAGGGCATGGCGGGCGGGATCACTGAAGTCGGTCGGGCACAAAATACGCTCGACAGGAAGCATCACTGACCTCCCTGTTCGTCGTCGCGCTCCCACCCTGGTGGACGGCCGCGGGTGGGCCAGCCCGATGGGCCGCCCGACCTCCCGATGATATCACCGCCCGGGCTGGGGGGACGGTGCCGGCCACTCCTCCCGGGGCGGGTTGAAATAGGCGAAACAGAGGTGGGGAAAGGCCTGGCGTACCCTGTCCATCCAGCGGTCGATGCCGAAGCCCGGGGCCTTGCGAGGCTCCATGCCGAGGGCCTCGAGGTAGAGGTCCGGATCGATGTTCAGGTTGCGGCACTGGAGCACTCGGGCCCCGGTGTCACGGATGAAGTCGACCAGGGCGTCGAACTCCTCGTCGGTATCGGTCACGCCGGGAAAGATGAAGTAGTTCAGGCTGACCAGGCCTCCCGCACGGCTGACGGCGCGGGCTGAGCGTACCAGCGCGTCCAGGCCGTAGCCCCGGGGGTGGTAGTAGCGCTCGTAGAGGTCCTCCCGGCAGGAGTTGAGACTGATCCGAAGGCTGTCGAGTCCCGCCGCGACCAGGCGTTCGACGGCTTCGGGACGCGAGGCGTTGGAGTTGAGGTGAATCGTGCCCCGCTGGGTATGGCGCCGAATTTCCCGGATCGCGGCCTCGATCCGGTCGGCCTGGAGCAGGGGCTCGCCCTCGCACCCCTGTCCGAACGAGACCACCGCCCGGGGGGCGGATTCCAGGTGCTCGACGGCCAGTTCGACGATTTCCCGCACCTCGGGTACCAGGCGCAGGCGGGGCTGGGTCACGGGCACCTGCTTGCCCGGCTGGAAAGAGAGGCAGCCCACGCAGTCGGCGTTGCAGGCCGGGCTGGTGGGCAGGGGGGCTTCCCAGCGCCCGAGCACCCAGTTGCGAGCCGCGGGGCAGCAGTAGTCCAGCGCGCAGTTTTCCACCAGGTGGGCGGCGAGGCGGTTGTCCGGATGCCGCTCGAGCATCGCCCGCGCTCCCGCGCGGATCTCCTGCTCATCGAACTCCACCAGGTCCTGCCGGCGGTCCGGGTCGACGCGCACGGCGGGAGCGACGAAGCCGTCCTTGTGGAATCCGAGGGCGCAGTAGGCGTAAAGGGGCAGGGGCCCTGCCTGGGGCATTTTCTTCCAGGCGGCCAGGTGGAGGGCGGTATGGGCCGGCGGAAGAAAGGCGCAAGCCGCGAAGACCTCGCGCCCCTCGTACTCGTCGAGCACCACGGCACGCCCCTCGGTGGCATCCCAGCCCACCGGCCGTCGGTCCGGCAGGCGAAAGAGCAGCGAGCCCTGGGGCAGGGGAGCCCACTTGCGGGGCAGGGGGCGCATCCAGCACCCGCCCGAGCGGCCCAGGGCCAGCAACCCCGGGATTTCAAAGACGTTGCCGTCTCCATCGGCGGCCACCAGCCAGGGGCCGGTGGGCAATCGTCGCTTTCTGGGCCGCATTCGCACCGGTTCATTCTGCCTGATGGGAGGGGCGGCTTGCCAATCGCGATAATCTCCTTTATTATCAACCAAATCCAGCCTTGTGGCTGGAGGCGCGTGAGCCCTGGCCGGAGGAGGCACGTTTTGAAGTTCAAGGTCGGTGACAAGGTCGTCTATCCCAACCACGGCGTGGGCATCGTCAACGAAATTCGCGATCTGAACTACGGCGGCAACCGGGCCACGTATATCAGTCTGCGGATCGTCCAGAGCGACAGCATCGTCATGGTGCCGGTGGAGAACAGCAAGGCCGTGGGCCTGCGCAAGCTCGTGCCCCGGACCCGGGTGGGCAAGGTCCTCGACAAACTCCGGGACGCCGAGGTGGAGGTGCCCTCCGACTGGAAGGGGCGCTACCAGGAGAACCAGGCCAAGATGCGCTCGGGAGATATTGAGCAGGTGGCCGAGGTGCTCAAGAACCTGACTTTTCTCAACACGGTCAAGACGCTCTCCTACCGCGAGCGCAAGATGCTCGACCGGGCTAAGGCGCTGGTGGTCAGCGAACTCTCCGAGGCCAGCCGGAAGCCCTTCGACGCGATGGAACAGCTCGTCGAAGAAGCGATGGGCGTCGAAGCTTCGGGCAGTACCGTCTCCGAGCACTGACCCTGGTGGTGGCCGGTTCTGCCGGCATGATCCCGTTCGCCGGGCGGAAGACATCCCGCGGGGGAGGCTCCCGCAGCGGTCCGCCTGCCCGGCGTCTCGGCCGGCGGTGTCGTGAAACATGGGGGCTGGCCGCCGGTAGCCCGGCCCCCCGCACCGAGAAGACCTTCTTGTCGACGGACTGCTAGGTTCTGATGGAGCCCCTCTCTCTGCTTGCCGGATTCCCGCTCCTGTCCGGCGGTCTGGTCTCCCGCCGCCTCGAGCGGGTCCTTCCCGTCGAGCGCCACGGCCTGCATCTCGTCTTCGATGGCCCCGGTCCCGGTCTCCGGCTCGATCTCGAGCCCCTGCCCGGTGCGGCTGTGCTCTGTCGTTCGGCGCCGCCCCGTGTTCGAGGCGGGCGCTCGGCCTGGCCCGATCTGGCGGCCTGGGCCGACCGGGAACTTCCCGGCGCCGTCGCCGTCTCCCTGCACCTGTCCCTGACGCCTTTCGGGGTGGGGCTGGCACTGGAAAGCGGCTGTCGGATCGCCCTGGTCGCCGATCGCCGCGGCGGGGCGATCGTCCTGACCGCCGCGTCGGGCGAGAGTCGCCGGCTGGGAATCAGCGAGGACGATCTGTGCCCTGTCGATCACCGGCGGCTGGCCCGCACCCTTCGCCGCTGGGCCGAATCGGTGCCCCGGATCGGAGCGCCGGCTGCGGCCGAGGATCTTCTCGCGCTGGTCCCGGCCCTGGGTCGGCGGGGCAGCCGGCGGGTGGCGGATGTGGCGGCGGCGGATCCCCGCCGCCTGGATGGGTGGCTCTCCTGGGTCGAAGACGGCGGTTCGGGACGGTTGGCCGAGGCTCTCGAGGCGATCTACCACCTGCAAGCGGCGTCGGTGACGGACCTCCGGCATCGCCGGGCTCTGGCGGCCGCCGTGGCGGCGCGCATCCGGCGCCACCGCCGGGCACTGGCGGCCCTCGAGCGGGAAGAGCGCAAGGCCGCCGACCCCGAGCAGGTGCGCCGCCGGGCCCTGGCCCTGCTTTCCGCCGCGGGGCGGCTGGGGCCTCCCGGCGCCGATGGATGGGTCGTGCCCGATCCCTGGAACGCGGAGCGCAGCCTGCGCATCGAGCCGCCTCCGGGCGTGTCCCGTCCCGCCCAGGCGGCCGAGCGCCTCTACGAGCGGGCTCGCAAGCAGGAACGCGGCCGGGAACGCCGGGAGCAGCGCCGGCGGCAACTGGGCGCCGAGGTGGAAGCGCTGACCCGGCTGGCCGCGGCTCTCGAGCGGGCCGCGGGGCGCGCAGACATCGAGGCCCTCGAACAGCGACTCGAGGCCCTGGGCATCACCCTGGCCGCAGAGCGGGTGAGCGGCGGGGGGCGTCCCGCCCGCAAGAGCGGGGGGGCGCCGGCGGCCCGGGTGCTTTTCAGCCCGGGCGGTCTGCGGATTCTGGCCGGGAGGAGCGGGGAGCAGAACGACCACCTGACCTTTCGCGTGGCGGCGCCGGAGGACCTCTGGTTTCACGTCAGGGGCTATGCGGGGGCGCATGTGCTGCTCCAGTGCGGCGGCCGGCGGGAGATCGCCGAGGCGGACCGCCTTTTCGCCGCCCGGCTGGCGGCGGCCTGGAGCCAGGCGCCGCGAGGCGAGAAGGTCGAGGTGCACGTCGCTCGGCGCAAGCACCTCAGGCGCCCCAAGGGGGGCCGACCCGGACAGGTGGTGGTGCGCAAGGGGCAGGTCCTGCTGGTCACGGCCGAGCGGCCCCCCGGGAGCGAGTGAGATCCTGGGCGCCTCGACGGACGGATTTGGGGCGCCGATGGCCTCATCCCGGGGTGGAAAGGCGGCCATTCCGCTTTCAATGGGTATCATGAGCGCCTGAATTGACCTTTCGCGTTCCGAAACTTATCGTCTCGCTCCGAGGGCTGAGGGGAGACGCCGGATCCGCGGCCGGGCACTGCGGGCAGTATCGCCAAGGACGACGGGGCATACCGTGGTCCGGGGGAGTGAAGATGTGGCGTCGAATCGTCTCCTGGGTGTCGGGCCCGCTGCTGGCAGCCTTCTTTCTGTGGCTCTGCCTGCGAGGCGTGTCCCTGCACGACCTGGGGACCCAGGTTCGCGGCGCCCATCCCCTCTGGCTGGCCTTCTCCGCCCTGACGGTCGTCGTCCACCTGATCCTGCGCTCCTGGCGCTGGCGCACCCTGCTGCGGTCCGTGCGGGCGAAGATCCCCTACCGGGAGCTGCTTTCGGCCACTTCCATCGGTTACATGGCCTCGCTGCTGCCCGGCCGGGTGGGCGAGGTCCTGCGGCCTGCGCTGCTGGCCCGCCGTGCGGACCTCCCCTTTCCGCCGGCGCTGGCGACGGTGGGCGTGGAACGGGCGGTGCTCGACCTGCTGGCTGTGCTGGCCTTCGGAGCGGCGGCGCTCGTGCTGCCCGCCGGCGTCTCGGGACTCAGCGCGGGGGCTGATCCCCTGTTGCTGGCTCGCCTGCGCGTGGCCGGAGGCGCCGTGCTGGCCGGGGCCCTGGTGGCCCTGGTGCTGACGATGCTCCTTGCCCGGCACCGGGAAAGCGTGGGGGCCTGGCTCGAGACAAGACGGCAGACGATGGGCCGCCTGCCCCGCCTGGTGACCGGCTGGCTGGCTTCGTTGCTTCCGGGGCTGGCGACCTTTTCCACCATGCGGGGCGCCCTGCGCCTGGCCTGGGAGACGCTGCTGGTCTGGCTGGTGATCGGCGTGGGCATCCAGGCGGGCATCCACTCCACCGGCGTCGCCGTGCCGCCGGGGGCGTTTCTGCTGATGTTGCCGATCCTGGCCGCCGGTATCGGGATTCCCACGCCGGGGGGCACAGGCACCTACCACCTGGCCATGATGCTCGGCCTGTCGAAGCTCTTCGGAGTGGACGAGGCGGCGGCCCTGGGGGCCGGCGTGGTCGTGCACGCGGTGACCTGGCTGCCGGTGCTCGCCATGGGAGGCGGGTTCATCGTGGCCGGTGGCCTGGGCCGCCGTGACGGCGGCAGGGGGCCTGCCGATGCTTCTGGAGCGGTGGCCCCATGAAGTGTCCCTTCTGCAATGCGAACGACGATCGAGTGGTGGATTCCAGGGAATCCGCCCACGGGGAGGTCATTCGCCGCCGCCGGGAATGCCTGGGTTGTCAGCGGCGCTTCACCTCCTACGAGCGCATCGAAGAGGTGCCGGCGATGGTGATCAAGAAGGACGGCCGGCGGGAACTCTTCGACCCGCAGAAGCTGCTGGCGGGCCTGCTCAAGGCCTGCGAAAAGCGCGCCGTGCCGCGCCGCAGCCTGGAGTCCCTGGTGGCGGATATCAGCGCCCTGGTCCAGGAAGCCTCGGACCGGGAACTGGCCACCGAGGTGATCGGGCAGAAGGTGGCCGAGGGGTTACGCCGGCTGGACCAGGTGGCCTACGTTCGCTTCGCCTCGGTCTACCGGGAGTTCCAGGACGTCGAGGAGTTTCTCGACGAGATCCGCGGCCTGGTGGGGCGCGGCAAGGGAAGAGAGCGGGAAGAGCCATGAAGCAGAAGCTGCAAAGCGCCCAACTCGAGGTGGCCCGGATCCAGAGCGAGATCAATCGGCTCTTCGAGACCTTGCTGCGCCTGCGGGACGGGGGGGCCTCGGTCGGAGCCTGGTCCCCTGCCGTGGACGTGGCGGAGACCGCCGAAGAATTGAGAGTCGAGGTCGAGTTGCCCGGGGTCGAGCCTTCGTCGTTGAAGGTTTCAGCCCGCGGGGGGCGCCTGCTCGTGCAGGGAGATCGCCCTTCCAGCCAGTTGCGCAAGATCCCAGGGGCCCATGTGCTCCACGATGAGCGGGAATACGGCCCGTTCGAAGTGGAGATTCCCCTGGCGACAGCGGTCAATACCCATCGTGCGAAGGCGGACCTTGCCCGGGGCGTGCTTCGCATCCAACTTCCCAAGGTGCCCAATCGACGGGGCGAGGCTGTGTCCATCGCCATCGATACCGGGAAGAGGTGAACAGGCCATGTCCGAGATGACGACCCGCGATCCGGTGAGGATCCCCAAGACGCTGCCCGTGTTGCCCCTTCGGGACATGGTGGTCTACCCCTTCATCATTGCCCCGCTCTCCATCGCCCGCGTGGCCAGTATCCGCGCCGTGGACACCGCGCTGTCGGGCAACCGCATGGTGCTGCTGGTGACCCAGAAAGAGCGGGACGAGGATGCCCCGGGGCAGGACGATCTCTACCCGGTGGGCACGGTCGCCGTGATCATGCGGATGCTCAAGCTGCCCGACGAGCGCATCCGCGTGCTGGTCCAGGGTGTGTGCCGGGCCCGGCTCACGGGCCTCGAGACCGGCGGCCCCCACCTCGTGGCCCGGGTCGAGCCTCTGCTCGAGCCTCCGGCGGACAGTGGCAGCGAGACCCCGCTGGAGTGCGAGGCGCTGATGCGGACGGTCAAGAAGGCCCTCGAGCGCGGCGTGAACCTGGGCAAGAACCTGCCCTCGGAAGTGCAGGTGATCGCCAATAACCTGGAAGATCCGGGGCGGTTGGCCGACCTGGTGGCCTCGAATCTGGAACTGGACGCCGCCCAGGCCCAGCAGGTGCTGGAAATCATCGACCCCCTCGAGCGCCTGCGCTCGGTGGCCCAGCAGCTCAAGCGGGAACTCGACCTGCTCTCGATGCAGCATGAGATCGATTCCCTGGCCCGGGACGAGATCGACCGCTCCCAGCGCGAGTACTACCTGCGCCAGCAGATGAAGGCGATTCGCAACGAACTGGGTGAGGGCTCGGAACTCGAGGAGGAGATCGACGAGATCCGGGAGAAGATCGGGAACCGCGACCTGCCCGAGGCCGTGCGGGAGGAGATCGAGCGCGAACTCCGCCGACTCGAGCGCATGCACCCGGACGCCGCCGAGAGCGCGACGATCCGGCACCACCTGGAATGGCTGGTGGAATTGCCCTGGGACGTGGAAACCGAGGACAACCTGGAGCTCGGTCCGGCCAAGGAGATCCTCGACGAGGATCATTACGGCCTGGACCCGGTCAAGGAGCGGATCATCGAGTACCTGGCCGTGCGCAAGCTCAAGGAGCGCCACCGGGGCCCCCTGCTCTGCTTCGTCGGGCCTCCGGGAGTGGGCAAGACCTCCCTCGGGCGTTCCATCGCTCGGGCCATGGGCCGCAAGTTCGTGCGAGTCTCTCTTGGCGGAGTTCGGGATGAGGCCGAGATTCGCGGTCATCGGCGGACGTATATCGGTTCGATGCCGGGGCGCATCATCCAGTCGATCCGGCAGGCCGGATCGCGCAACCCGGTGATGATGCTCGACGAAGTCGACAAGCTGGGCAACGACTTCCGCGGCGACCCCCAGGCCGCGCTGCTGGAGGTTCTCGACCCGGAACAGAACAACTCGTTCCGCGATCACTACCTCGGGGTGAGCTTCGATCTCAGCCAGGTGATGTTCATCGCCACCGCCAACCTGATGGACACGATCCACCCGGCCTTTCGGGACCGGATGGAGGTGATCCGCATCCCCGGTTACACCGAGGAAGAGAAGCTCGAGATCGCCAAACGCCACCTGATTCCCAAGCAGGTCGAGGAGAACGCCCTGAGCGTGGAGACCGTGCGGTTCAGCGAGGGGGCGGTGCGCGAGCTGATCAACCGCTACACCCGCGAAGCGGGGCTGCGGAACCTCGAACGACGCATCGCGGCCATCGCCCGCAAGGTGGCCAGGAAGGTCGCCGAGGGGCGGCGGGCGCCGACCCGCATTTCCGCCTCCAGCCTCGAGGCTTATCTGGGGCCGCCGCCTCCCCAGGCGGAGGACCGGCTCGAAGGCAGCCTGGTGGGCGTCGCGACGGGCCTGGCCTGGACCGCCGCGGGGGGCGACGTGCTCTCCATCGAGGCGCTGAAGATGAAGGGTAAGGGCCGTCTCCATCTGACGGGGCAACTCGGCGCGGTGATGAAAGAATCGGGACAGGCGGCCTTGAGCTGGGCCCGCTCGCGGGCCGCAGAGTTGGGGCTCGAAGAAGACGATTTCTCGGGTCACGACATCCACGTCCACGTTCCGGAGGGGGCGATTCCCAAGGATGGTCCCTCGGCGGGAATCACCATGGCCACGGTGCTGGTCTCGGTGCTCACCGACCGGCCGGTGCGGCGGGATGTGGCGATGACCGGCGAGATCACCCTGCGGGGCCGGGTGTTGCCCGTCGGCGGCGTCAAGGAGAAGGTTCTCGCCGCCCGCCGGGCGGGGGCGAAGACGGTGATCCTTCCCCGGGCCAACGAGAAGGACCTCCACGACCTGCCCCGGGTCGCCCGGCGGGAACTGGAGTTCGTCTTCGTCGAGTCGATGGAAGAAGTGCTGGCCGTGGTCCTCGCCGAGCCCCCGGCGGCCGCCGAATCGAGGGTGGATGCCCGGGAGGACCGGGCGCTGGTGTCCGGCTGATCCACGTCGGCTCCCCGGGTCCGGCGTCGGGGGCCGGCTGCCCTTGCCTGACGGAAGGCGGGCCCCCACAATGCGCGCCATGTTGCGCGCTGCTCCGGGGCTGGGCGGCTTTTTCCCGGTCCGCGAGCCCCAGGCCTTTTTCCGGCTAGACAGATGCGGGACCCGCTCCGTAGGGCAGGGTGACGGGTCGGAGTCCGTCCCATGACGGGCGGCGACAGGGAACTCGTGATCCGGGCGGTTCGGGGCGAGAGGGCTGCCTTCGACGGGCTGATCGCGCCGCGCTGGGGGCGGATCTACCGCATCGCCCTGCGGATCACGGGAAACCGGGAGGAAGCCGAGGATGTGGCGCAGCAGGCCTGCCTGCGACTCTGGAACAGGCTCGGATCCTTTCGGATCGGTGAGGACCTCGATGCCTGGATCTATCGCATGGTCGTAAACCTGGCTATCGACGCCCTGCGGCGCGAAAAGGCCCGCCCGGAGCTTTCGGCCATCGGGTCGGGGACCGTCGAGCGTCCCGCCGAGCCTGTCGACCAGGCTGCCGGTCCCGAGCAGCGGGTGTTGGCGCGGGAACTGGAGCGGGCCCTCGAGGCGGTGACCGCCGACCTGCCTCCGCGGCAGAAGGCGGTCTTCGTGCTGACCCGGATCGAGGGCTTTTCGGCCGCCGAAACCGCTCGACTTCTGGACGTGGCCCCGTCCACGGTTCGCAACCATCTCTTCCAGCTCCGGGCCCAGATCGCCCGGCGCCTCCGGCAGGATTACCCGGGCCTGCTGGGTATCGATCCTGGAGATCAGACATGAGCCGTTCTTCCCGGAGCGATGGATCGGGGCCGACCGATCGCCGCCTGGCCGAGATCGCCTCCGGTGCCCGGCCGGATGCCGCCGAGGCCCTGGCGCTGCTGACCGATTCCGCCGTTCGTCGCCGCCTGGTGGCGCTCGATCCCACGGCGGTTTTCGCACCCCTTGGCGGTCTGCCGCCCGCGGAGGGCGTGCCGGCCTACCGCAGCCCGTTGCCCGCCGCGGACAGGAGTTGGCGCCGGGGGGGGGTGGCCGCCGCCGCCGCGCTCGTGGTCGCCGGCGCACTGTGGGGGCTGGCGGGTCCGACAGGACAACCGGTTTCCCGACTCGCTGCAGCGCGTGTCGAACCGGTGGTGCGCCGAATCGACTCGGCCACCGCCCAGGTGATCACCATCGTGCCAGCCACCGCGCAGGGCCCCACGCTGACGCTGATCATCGACGAGGAGCTGGACCTGTGAGCGTGCGCCTGTTTGCCGCCGCCCTGGCGGTCGCGTTCGGCATGGTCGCCCCGGCGGTCGGCGAGACCGATCCCTGCGCCGGTGTCGAGATCGCGACGCGGGTGATCGAGATCCACTATCGCGAGGTGGGTGACGCGGCCCAGCTCGCGGACCAGATGATCGGCGATTGTGGCGCCTACAAGGTGCCCCGCGCCCTGCACGCGATCATCATCGAAGACGAGCCGGCTCGCCTCGAACAGATCGCCCGGGCGATCGCCGAGTGGGACGAACCGCCCCGGGAGGTGGAAGTCAGCGTCAGCCTGCTGATCGCCACTCGTGACCTGCCGCCGGTCACGGGAGTGGCGGACGAACTGCGTGACATCAGCCGGACCCTGTCCGAGATGACCCGCTGGACCCGCTTCCGCTCTCTGGGTACCGCCAACCTGCGGCTCCGGGAAGGGGGCGAGGGACAGGCGGAGATCGCCGAGCGCTACCGAGTTTCGTTGAAGATCAAGCGGGTCGACCAGGGACGGCGTCGCATCCTCGTCGAACCCTTCCGCCTCGATCGTTTACCGGCTCCCGTCACCGCCGGCGGCTCTTCCATCGAGCCCCGGCCGCGCAGGCTGTGGAGTGGAGAGCTGGATCTGGAAGAGGGCCGGCAACACCTGGTGGGCGCCACCTCACGGGGACGACAAAGGGCTATCTTCCTGGTCTTCACCGCCTGGTCGGTCGATGACAAGGCGCCGGCCGCCACCGAAGTCCTGCTGCAGGAGGAGCGCTGAGCGATGCCTGACTACCGCTGTCGGCTCGGCACCCCCTCGGGAGAGATCGTCGAGCGTGATTACACGGCCAGCGATCCCCAGACCCTCCGTCGGGAACTCGAGCGCCAGGACTTCCTGGTTCTGGGGATCCAGCGGCGGTCGGCGGTTCTCACCGCCATGGGTGACCTTTTCCGGCGCAAGAAAAAGGTCAAGGTAGGGGACTTTCTGATCTTCAACCAGCAGTTCGCGGCTCTCATCCGTGCCGGCCTGCCGATCACCGAGGCGCTGAGCCTGCTGATCGAGCGGCGGAGCAATCCCGTGCTGCGCCAGGTGCTCGAGGATGTGCGGGACCGGGTACGAACGGGAGAGTCCCTTTCGGAAGCCTTTGGCGCCCAGCAGGCGATTCCCGGCCTGTATGCCAGCACCCTGGCCTCCGGTGAGCGGAGCGGCGAGATCGACACGGTTCTCCGGCGTTACATCCACTACGCCCAGACCGTCTCGGGCGTACGCCGCCGAGTGGTCGGCGCGATGGTCTACCCGGCGATTTTGTTGACCCTGCTCTGTGGGATCATCGTCGTTCTGCTGGTCTATGTTCTGCCGGCTTTCCAGGGTTTCTTCGCGGAAATCGGCTCCGAAATGCCCTGGATCACCCGGATGGTGATCGCCGCCTCGGACTTGTTGCGGGGGCACTGGTTGGCGATCATCACGATCCTCTTCTTCTCCGTGACAGGTGTGACGGTGTGGAAACGAACACCCGCCGGTGCCCGGCTGCTCGAGGGATTGCTCTACCGCACCCCCGTGGCGGGGAGCATTGCCCGCCGGCTGGTGATGGCGCGCTTCTCCCGCACCCTGAGTACACTGGTCGCCGGCGGCATCCCGCTGGTGACGTGTCTCGAAATCGTGGCCCGCGCCGTGGAGACGCCGATCTACCGGGAGGCGATCGAGAGTATCACCAGCCGGGTGCGTGAAGGCGCGGCCCTGTGGGCCAGCATGGAGGAAAGCGGCCTCTTCCCCGAGATGATGGTCGAGATGGTGAAGGTCGGCGAGTCTTCCGGAGCGTTGGCCGAAATGCTCGAGCACGTGGCGGAATTCAACGACGAGGAAATTTCGGTCCAGATTCAGCGGGCCGAGTCGCTGGTCGAGCCGTTGATGCTCGTGGCGATGGCCGTGGTCGTCGGTGTGATGCTGCTGGCGATCTACTACCCGCTGCTTTCCGCTTACGCCAACAGCTCGCAGTTCTGAGACGAGGACGAAGCTGATGACCGATACGACCAATTCCGGGCAGCCCATCGCAGCCGCCACCGACACGATCAACGAGGAGGTGGAAGCCCGTCAGAGAGCCGAGCGCCTGGGGCTCGATTTCGTCCAGCTGCAGGATTTCGAAATCGATCACGAGCTTTTCGAGTCGGTGCCGGTCGAGCTGATGTTCCGCTATCACTTCATCCCTTTCCGGATGCAGGACGAGCGTCTGCAGATCGTCGTTTCGGATCCGACCGACGTGCTGATGATCGACGAGCTGGAGTTGCTGCTGGGGCACCCGGTGGACGTGTCGGTCGGCACCCGTTCGGCGATCCAGGAGATTCTCAAGCGGTCGGAGTCGTCTCAGCGGGTCCTCGACGAAGCCACCGAAGAGTTGAAGATCCAGGTCGTGCGCGAGGCCGATGACGGCGAGGAAGTTCTTTCCATCGACCGCATCACCGCCGACCAGAGTCCGATCGTCAAGCTCGTGGATTCGACGATCTTCAACGCGCTGCAACGGCGCGCCTCGGACATCCACTTCGAGACTCGTGAGCGTGAAGTGATCGTCAAGTACCGCATCGACGGCGTGCTCTACCAGGCGATGGAGCCGATCGACAAACGCTTCCACCAGGCGGTGATCTCGAGAATCAAGGTGATGTCGGAGCTCGACATCTCGGAGAAGCGCATTCCCCAGGACGGCCGCTTCAAGCTGCGGATCAAAGAGAAGACGATCGACTTCCGCGTCAGCATCATTCCCGCGGTCTACGGTGAGGATTGCGTCATCCGTATCCTCGACAAGGAGTCCGCCAGCGAGAAATTCAAGACCCTCAGCCTCGAGGTCTGCGGCTTCGAAGACGACGTCAAGGCCAAGGTCCGAAAGTTCATCGGCGAGCCCTACGGCATGTTTCTCGTGACCGGGCCCACCGGTTCCGGAAAAACGACCACGCTCTACGCGGCTCTCTCGGAGATCTACAATTCCGAGGACAAGATCATCACCATCGAAGACCCGGTGGAGTACCAGCTTCAAGGCATCACCCAAATTCCGGTCAACGAGAAAAAGGGCCTGACCTTCGCCCGTGGACTGCGTTCGATTCTGCGACACGATCCGGACAAGGTGATGATCGGAGAGATCCGGGACGAGGAGACGGCCAACATCGCCATCCAGTCGGCGCTGACCGGGCACCTGGTGTTCACCACTGTGCACGCCAACAACGTGATCGACGTGCTCGGCCGGTTTCTCAACATGAACGTCGAGCCCTACAATTTCGTCTCGGCCCTCAATTGCGTGCTGGCTCAGCGCCTGGTGCGTATGATTTGTGCGAATTGCCGGGTGCAGATGCAACCCACCGACCAGCTCCTCGAGGAGTCGGGCCTCGATCCGGCCCAGTATCGTGATCGGCCGTGGTACGAGGGGCGTGGCTGTATCGAGTGCCACGGCACGGGGTATCGGGGCCGCGAGGCGATTTCCGAACTTCTCGACCTTTCGGACCAGATCCGAGAGCTGATCCTCGATCGTCGTCCGGCGGCTCAGATCCGGCGCCAGGCGGAGGCCGAGGGGATGCGCCCGCTGCGTCAGTCCGCCCTGCTCAAGGCGATGGCCGGGAAAACGACGCTGCGGGAGATCAACAAGGTAACCTTCGTGGAATGATCCGTCGCCACCTTGGGTTTTCGAGCCCCGCTGGAAGGGGCTGACAGGATGGGAACGATGCAACTTGGGCTGGGCAACCTCGAGCACCTGGTCCCCGAGCGGGTTCGCCGGTCGGTATGGTTCCGGCCGCGCTATCCGCTGGTGGCCCTCGAGCTGAGGGAGGACGCCGTGGTGGCTGCCCGCCTCGGGCGGCGACATGGAACTTATCACCTGCTCGGACATGGGCACCGCTCTTTGCCGGAAGGGGTCTTCTCGACCTCGATGATGCGCTCCAAGGTCGGCTCGAGCCAAGAGCTGGGAGAGGCCATCAGCGAGGCGTTGACCAGGGCCGGTGCGGAAGGGGCCTCGCGGGTCTCCGTGGCCTTGCCGGATACCGTCGCGCGGGCCTTCGTGGTGGATTTCCAGGATCTGCCCTCGGCGCCCCGGGAGGTCGAGAATCTGATTC
Organism: Acidobacteriota bacterium; assembly: GCA_030949985.1. Taxonomy (NCBI): domain Bacteria; kingdom Pseudomonadati; phylum Acidobacteriota; species Acidobacteriota bacterium. The sequence goes on along the minus strand of JAUZRX010000064.1, from coordinate 28,915 downwards.
GCTGGCGGCTGAAAAAGTCGGTTCCGTTTCCGCTGGAACAGGCGCGTCTTTCCTGGGTCCAACTCGGTCGTGGGGACGATTCCAGGGCCCAGCTCCTGGTCGCACTGGCCCCCGACGAGGGCCTGTCGGTGATCGAGAACCTGGTCCGTGCGATCGGTTTGCGGGTGGGGCTGATCGACCTCTCCTCGTTCTCGACCTTCAACGCGTTGCGGGTCGACGGGCAACTCGACGATAGCCGACGCGGCGATACGGCTGTGCTCTCCGCGACACCCAGCTACTACAGCCTGATCATCCTGCGTCGTGGCAAGCTGATTTTCTATCGCGCTCGCAGTTATCATGTCCAGGGAGCCTACCAGGGCGAGGAGAGTCTAAGGGTGGTGGCTCGCGAGTTGCGTTCCAGCCTGAGCTACTACGAGGAGCACCTGTTGGGAGAGGGGCTGGCCCGTACCCTGGTGCGCGTCGTCGGGATTCAGGCTCCCGGAATTCTCCAGGTGGCGCGGGATGCCGGTTGCGGAGAGGTCGTGATGGCATCGATGCAGCGGGCCGTCGCTGAACTTCAGGCGGCTCCCGACGAGGATGTCCCCGACCTGCTTCCCGTCGTGGGCCTGGCGTTGAGGAGGGAGCCGTGAAACCGATCGAGCTCAACCTGGCCTCCAGGCCCTTTCGCAACGATCTGCCGCTGGGTGTGTTGCTCGCCCTGCTGGCGATCTCCGCGCTGGGGTTGACCGCCCACAACACCTATACCTGGATCACAGCCGACTCGCGGCTCGCGGCGCTCGATCGGGAGATGGCCGATCACGAGCAGCGGATGGCGGAGATTCAGTCGGAGGCGGATCGGTTGCAGAAGGAACTCGAGGCCATCGATCTGGATGTGCTGGCCCCCCAGGCGGAATTCGCCAATGCCGTGCTTCGCGAGCGGAACTTCTCCTGGACGCGTTTTTTCAACGCTCTCGAACAGGTGCTGCCGTGGCACACGAAACTGTCTTCGATTCGTCCGCGTTTCGATGCGGGGCGGGTCATCATCGACCTCACAGCGACCTCCCAGAACTACGACAGCTTCCTCGACTTTCAGACGGCGTTGCAGAATTCGCCTTTTTTCGACCAGGTGGTGCCCACGGGCTACGAGACGGGCAAAGGCAGCGACAACAGGATTTTCTTCTCGCTGGAATTCGCTTATGACCCCGATGTGGAGTTGGCGGCTCCCAGCCGGGAAGACGACGGCCGGCAGGCGGGCGTCGAGACCATCGTCGTGCCGGAAGAGGGCGCCGGGGACGCAGCTGTGGACCGGGGGCTGACCGCAAACGGCGGGGCGGGCTCCGGGCGAGAGGTACTGGCTGTCGATGTGCCGGAGACGGTCGAACCGGCGGCCCTGGCGGCGGAGGAGAGCGGCTCCGCGGATCCGCGCCGGGAAAAAGCCGGGAAGTCCCGCGCCGGACGGGCGGGCAAGGCCAGGGGGTCGCGGAGTCAGCGGAAGGCAGGGCGCCAACGGCGGAATGCCGCCGACCCGAGCGGCAGCGGGGGGCAAGGCGATTTCGCCGGATCGGCGGTGCTGCCTCCCGGCGGGAGCGGGGGAGCGCGGCGGATCGTCGAGCCCGCTCTCGCAGAGCGTCCCAAGGCGGGAGCATCGAAACCGAAGCGAGCTTCTGAAAACCAGGGGGCGCAAGGCCCCGACGGCAAGGACGCCAAACGGCGCCGGTTGACCCCCGAGGAACTCAAGGCCGAGCGCGAGGCCGAGGTCGTCTACGAAAACGGGGTTCCGATGATCACGCCGAAGATCAAGAGCGGGCCGCTGCCCAAGCTGCCCAAGGAAATCCGCGACCGGTTGCCTGACGGACACCCGGCCAAGGGCGACAGCGGCGACAACGGGAACGCGGATTCCGGTTCCTCCTCCGAGGGAGGGACTTCAGGATCCTCGGGATCGGGAGGGTCGGGCTCGGGCTCTTCCGGGGGAGGGCAGCCATGAGCGCCTCGACAACCACGCCGTCACCGCCGCGGGGCCGGAAGGGCCTGGCCGGGCGATTCGACTTGCGGCGTGATGGCGGCCGGATCATGGTCGTTCTCGCCGGACTGTTGGTGCTCAATCTGGCCTTCTGGTGGATCGTCGTCCGCCCCCTGCAGGAGCAGATCGAGATCAAGCAGGAGCAAAAGGCGACGGCCCGCAAGACCGAGCAGGCGTCGGCCCAACGCCTGGAGCAGATCCGGCGGGTTCACGATCACGCCCTGGCGGTGCAGCAGCATGTGCGGACCTTCTTCGATGAAATGCTCTCGGTTCGTTCGCGCCGCTTCGTCCGTTTTCAAACAGCGCTCTACGAGGTGGGGAGGGAGTTCAAGGTCCAGCCACGCCGGGCGGCGATCACGCGCCAGGAACTCGAGCAGGAAGGGATCGAGGTCTTCGCCTTCACCTTTCCTCTCAACGGTGGTTACGAGAACCTGCGCAGCTTCCTGGCGCGACTCGAGCAACTCGATCAATTTCTCATCGTTCGTGAGATCAGCTTGCGCTCGGAGGCTCGGGAGGGAGGGCGTAACCTGCAACTCGATATCGCGGTGGAGACCTACTTCAACGCGCCGAACATGAAGGAAGAGATCGAGCGTGAACGACTGTGGAAACTCAAACAGCGGCGCCGCAGCGGGCGCCGGAGGAGGCCCTGAATCATGGCGAAGTCAAACTCCTCCAGACCGCAGGTTCTTCTCCTGATCCTCCTGCTTCTCGTGGTTTTCTTCATCTGGAAGACGGGAGTTTTCGCTCCCCGCCAGGCCGGCGCTGAAAAGAGTGCCGCAGAACTCTCTCTCGGAGAGCGCCTCGACGCCCTGGCCAACTTGCCGCCGGTACTCGTCGACCGGCCGACCACTTCCGCCGACTACGCCGGGTCACGCAACATCTTCGACTACTCGACCAATCCGGAGGTGCTGCGCGAGCGGAGGCTGCAACAACTCGCCCGGGAGGCCGCCCGCAAAAAGCAGCAAGAGCGGCAGAAAGAGCTGGTCCAGCAGCGTCAACGGCAGGCTGCGCTCAACCCCCGCCCGCCGGCCCCGCCCCGCGCCGCGCCGCCGCCGGATTTCCGCTACCAGTACGTGGCCTACATCGGCCGTTTCACAGAACCCATGGAATTTCTCGCGGTTCTCACCCGTGCCGGAGCGTCCAAGGACATCAAGCGCGCCGACATCCGTACCGTGCGCGTCGGTGAAATCATCGACAACAAGTTCGTCGTCAAGAAAATCGATATCGATTCGATGACCATCGGCTATACCGATCCAAAGTTCCGCGAGAAGACCAAGACGGTCAAGCTCGTGTTGCCCAAGGGCCCCGCGTCCAAGGGGCGGCGCGGCTGAAAACGAGTTCCAATGCAAGGGGAAACCAGGGCCGTGAATATGAAAACGCGACGTCAGACTATCTTTCCCATTCTCGCAGGGCTGCTCATGGCCCTGGCGTTGGGGCTTCTTTCGGCCTGCTCGGGCGGTGCGGCGAGGGCCTCCTACGCTCGTGGCGAAGAGGCCGCTCAGCGGGAGCTGTGGGACCATGCCGTGCTGGCTTACGCCAAGGCCAGGGCTCTCGATCCCGGCAACTCCCGCTACAAGGTGGCCCTGGCCCGGGCCAAGCTGCGCGCTTCGGCCGCCCACTTCGACCGGGCCAAGCGCTACCTGGCCAATGGGCAGCTCGAGCTGGCTATCGATGAGTTGCAGGAAACCGTGATCCTCGACCCGTCGAACCAGTATGCGGCGGTGGAACTCGAAAAGGCCCTGACGGAGCAGGAGCGTCGGCGCCGTGGTCCGTCGGAGTACGACCTCGCCAGGCGGGAGGCGGCCAAGCGGGCGAAGGACTACGGTCCACCCAAGCTGGATGCCGCGTCGAATATTCCGATCGTGCTGAATTTCCCGGATTCCACCATCGGCGAGGTCTATGAGACATTGTCGAAGAGTTCTGGAATCAACTTCATTTACGACGAGAAACTGGACAAGAAAAAGAAAGTCGGCGTGGAGCTGTCCAACGTCACCTTCGAGAAGGCGATGGACATCCTGATGCTCCAGAACAAGCACTTCTACAAGGTCATCGATGCTCACACCATTCTGATCGCCGACGATACCCGGCAGAAGCGGGCCGAGTATGCCGACCAGGTGATTCGGACGTTCTATCTTTCGAATGCCGAGACCAAGCAGGTACAGACCCTGGTCCGGGCCCTGCTGGAAACCCGGCGGATTCACGAAAACCAGGACCTCAACGCCATCACGATCAAGGATACTCCGGAGGTGATCAAGATCGCCGAGCGGGTGATCAAGGCCAACGACAAGGCCAAGGGCGAAGTGGTGGTGGACCTCGAATTGCTCGAGATCAATCGCAATAAGCTCCAACGCCTCGGTCTCGATCTGAGTTCCAAGAGTCTTTCACTGGTTTTCGGAGACGGCAGTGAATCGCTGACCCTCAACGCCCTGGATGCCCTGAAGTCGAAGGCGGCCTGGGCGGTGGGGCCGGTGCCGAGCGTGTTGCTGAACTTCCTCAAGACCGACTCGGATTCGAAATCGATCGCCAAACCCCAGTTGCGGATTCTCGAGGGAGAGGACGGCAAGATCACCATCGGTGACCGGGTGCCGATTCCGGCGACGACTTTCAATACCAGCCAGACGATCGGCGGTAACGTGGTGCCGATCACCTCTTTCACCTACCAGAACGTGGGGATCATCGTCGACGTCAAGCCGCGGGTGCACCACAACAAGGAAATCACTCTCGAGCTGAAGCTGGAGATCTCCTCCCTGTCCGGAACGGTGGAAGGTACCGGCGGCGTCAGTCAGCCGATCATCGGCACCCGGACCATCGAGACGACGATTCGGCTCAAAGACGGCGAGACCAACCTTCTCGCCGGCCTGATCAAGCAAGACGAGCGTTCTTCCCTGTCGGGAATCCCCGGCCTGTCGGACATTCCCTTCCTGAGGAGGATTTTCGGGGCCAACGAGGACGCTTCCCAGACCACCGATATCGTGATGGCGGTGACACCCCACATTCTTCGGGTCCCGAATATCGAACCGATCGACCTGGTACCCCTCTGGGTCGGTACCGAGGAACGTCTCCAATTGCGTGGCGTGGCGCGTAACGCCCTGGGCGAAAGTCCCTTCGAGGGCAAGAGTCCGTGGGACGAGATCGAAAAGGAGCTCAGCGGGGAGGAGCCCACCGGGTACGAGGAGGGAGCCCCGCGGGTCAAGCTGGACGCGGAAGAGTCCGGGCGGGTCGAAGCGGGCGCCGAAGAGGCGGCTCCGCGCCGTAAACGGCGCCGGCGCAGTGAGCCGGAGGCGCTGCCCGACGACGGCGTGTTCGACGCCGATCAGCCCGACGTGGACCTGGAGGGCGGCAAGTCGGACTCCACGGCGGAGGCACGGAAAGAGGTCGAGGATCAGCCTCGGCGGCCGGCGGTGGCCCAGGTGAGGATGGCCGCCGACCGGACCCGGGTCGCCGCCGGAGAGGCCTTCGGCGTCGAAATGGTGGTCAGCGGCGCGGAGAACGTGGGACAGGTGAACTTCCAGTTGCGCTACGACCCCGCTGTATTGCGTTTCGTACCGCCAGCCGAGCCCGGCTCTTTTCTCCAGCAGGGTGGGGTGCGAGTCGACCTGCAGGCCGTGGAGAGCGCCGAGGGTGGGCTGATCGTGGTTTCCGCGGCACGGGCCGGTGACGTGGGAGCTTCCGGCAGCGGAGGGCTGGTGCGCCTGAACTTCATCGCGCTGGCTCCCGGTGAGGCGGGCTTCACGATCTCCGCCGCCAGCGTGCGATCCCCCGACAGTCGGGCCCAGCCGGCATCCTTCCGCCGCACCTCGGTGGAGGTCACGCCATGAGCGACGCCCTTCGGCAGAAAGTTTTGCGGGAGGGCGGATTCACCCTGGTGGAGCTGGTGTGCTGCACCTTTCTGCTGGCGATCATGGCCGGCATCGCTCTGCCGGTGGCCCACACCATGGAGCGGCGGGCCCGGGAACTGGAGCTGCGGCAACACCTGCGGGAAATGCGACGGGCGATCGACGCCTACCACTTCACCGTCAAGGCGGTTCCCAGCGCGCAGGAAAACGCCACCGCGGAAGGCTGGCCGGAAGAACTGGAGATCCTCGTCGAGGGGCTCGACCTGGGGTTGGCCAAGGAGGTCAAGGTGAAGTTTCTGCGCCGCATTCCGCGGGATCCGATGACCGGCGAGGCCGAATGGGGCAAGCGTTCGAACAAGCAGGACGCGGATGACGATTCCTGGGACGGGGTCAACGTCTTCGACGTCTTCTCTCTTGCCGAAGGTAAAGGGCTCGACGGCACCGAGTACAAGACGTGGTAGGCCGCGGGATCGGCATGGAGGTGAACATGCGCAAGGAACGGGGATTCACGCTGATCGAGCTGATGGTCGTCATCGCGATCATCGCCCTGCTGGTGGGTGTCGCCCTCCCGCGTTACCAGATCGCCCAGCGCAAGGCGCGTGAGGCGGTACTCAAGGAGAATCTGTTCATCCTTCGGCAGACGATCGACCAGTACTTCGCCGACAAGGGGTACTACCCCGGTGATTTGCAGGTCCTGGTGGACGAGAACTACCTCAGGCGTATCCCTCTCGATCCGATCACCAACTCCGAGGATTGGGAAGAAATCCCGGCCGACAGCGAGACCAGCCTCGATCCGACCCAGCCGCCGGGAATCTGGGATGTCAGGAGCCGGGCCTCGGGAGAGACGGTGGAGGGGCTGAGTTATGACGAGTTGTAGCGCGATTACGGCAAGGGCATTGCGGCAGGACGGGTTCCGCCCGTCGGGCCTTTAACAAGGAAGGTTGGAACCATGAACAAGCGTCTTTCGACTCTATCCCTCGCCCTGGGACTCGCCCTGGTGGGCCTGCTGACCACCGGCTGCGAGGACTCCGAGCCCACCGCCAAGGCGACCTGGGTGCTCGAGGTGACGGCCAATCCGGCCACGATCAGCGCGGGCCCCGGTGAGACGGGGCAGGCGACGGTGATAGCGGTACTCTTCGACGAGAACGGCCGCCTGCAGCCCGGAGTGGGACTGCGTTTTTCCACCACCGCGGGGAGCATGGCCAGTGGTGGCGACGTGATCGAGACCGACCAGCGGGGTGAAGCCCGCGATACCCTGTTTCTCGCGGCTTCCGATGTGGAGGCCGAGGTCAAGGTCAAAAGCGGCTCGGTCGAGGGCAAGGTGACCGTGCGCATCGGCGATCTCGCACCCCCGACCGCGGGCATCTCGATCAATCCCAGTGGCGCGGCACGGATCGGTACCGGCGTCACCTTTTCCGGGGCTTCGAGTGAGGATTTCGACGGGGAGATCGTCAAGTATGTCTGGACCATCCTCTCCAACAACCCGGATCCCACCAAGGACAATCCGGAGGTCGTGGAGACCACCAACCAGGCGATCATCCGGACCTACACCAACCCCCAGCATCTCGACGTGGGGCTGACCGTGGAAGACAACGACGGCCTGAGGGACACCACCAGCGATCAGTACGATATTTTCGCCAACCTGCCTCCCGTCGCTGATGCCGGGCCCGCCTTGGAGGGAACCGCCGGGTTGAGCGGAAAGTGCACGGTGCGGCTCAATGGCTGCTCGTCCACCGATCCCGACGGTCGCCTGGTGGCCTACCGCTGGACCTTCCAGACGATCAACGAAACCCGTTTCAATACCTGTACGTTCGATTGGCCCTTCGAGGTCAATGAGAACGGTACCCTGGTGACACTGACCGTCTTCGACAACGGTGACGGATCGACGCCGGAGTGCAACACACCGAACATCGGCACGCTCGACGACTGCCCGACGCGGAAGAACGACCAGGACACGACCACCGTGATCTGTCACCCGGCCCCCTGAAGGAGGTGTCGATGACTGCCGGCGACAAGGGACAGGGGCCTCGAGGCTGGGGGTTCCGCCTGTTGGCGGACGATCGCGGCTTCCTGCTCCTCGGCCTGGTGACGGTGATCACCGTGGGCAGCATCCTCGCCAGTGCCGCGGTGCAGGAATGGTCCGTCATCCTCCAGCGGGAGCGCGAGGCGCAACTGATCTTCATCCAGGAGCAGTACGCCGCTGCGATCCTCCGCTACCAGGAAGCCAACGGCCATCTGCCGGTGGATTTGGACGCCCTCAACGAGGTGCACGCCACCTTGGGGCTCTACCTGCGGCATCCTTACGTGGATCCCATGACGCCCGGGGCGACTCTCGAGGATTGGTGTCTGCTCAAGCTCGGTGGGGCGGGGAGGGTGGTTTCGAGTTGTTCGGCCGGCGGCGACCCCAGCCAGCTCGGGTTGGGCTCGAGTTTCAAGCTGGGCGAGCAGAGCCGTGCTCCCCGGAACCGTCCGGGCGCCGGTGGCCTGGCGGCCGGCCAGGGCATCGTCGGCGTTCATTCCAAGAGCAAGGGGCGGGCCTACAACATCCTCAAGCGCGATGAGGAGACCTACGACCGCTGGTACTACACCCTCGAGGACTACCGCAAGGAAGTCGCCGGGCGCGCCATCCCCGGGTTGCCCCAGGGCAAGGGGCCGGGAATGGGCACCGGGCAGCAACCCGGGCAGCAGCCTCCCGGCCGAATGGACCAGGGCGGTTTTGGCCGTAGCAGCGGTCGCCCCGGTCGCCGCAACAGGCGCTAGCCGTTCATGGGTACGGGGAAGCGTCGGCGGGGGCCTGTCGGCGTTTGCGGCCCACGGGGCGCCGGCGGCTCAACCGATCTCGGCCAGGCGCAGCCGCTGGCCATGGCGCCGTAGGGTTTCATCCACCAGGGCGCGGGTCAGGCCGCCACGCTTCGACTCCACCAGTTCGAACGCCGCCCGCCGGGCATCGAGGAGCAGGTCCTTGTGCCGCACCAGGTCCGCGACGGCGAAGCTCGGGAAACCCGTCTGGGCGGCGCCGGCCAACTCGCCCGGCCCCCGGAACTCGAGGTCCTTTTCGGCGATGGCGAAGCCGTCGTCCGTCGTGACCAGGACCTCCAGCCGCTCGAGGGCCTTGCCTTCGGCCCGGGGCGAGGCCAGCAGCACGCAGTAGGATCGCTGCTGGCCCCGGCCAACCCTTCCGCGGAGCTGATGGAGCTGGGCCAGGCCGAAGCGGTCGGCGTCTTCGACGATGATCACCGAAGCCCGGGCCACGTCGATGCCGACCTCGATGATCGTCGTGGCCACCAGAATCGCGGCCCGACCTGCCGCGAAGGCCCCGAGGGCCGCTTCCCGCTCGGCGGCGTCCATCCGGCCGTGAACCATCACCACCCCGACGCCGGGAAAGCGTCGGCGGTATTCCTCGAGGCCGTCTTCGGCGGCGCGCAGGCCGGAGGCGCCTTCCACCGCCGGGTGGACCACGTAGACCTGGTGGCCCTGGGCAAGGGCCTGGCCGAGGCCCGCCAGCACCTGTTCGCGCTGTGCGGCGGTTCGCAGAAGGGTGCGGATCGGCTGGCGCCCCGGCGGCTTCTCGTCGATCACCGAGACATCCAGGTCGCCGTAGAGCACCATCGACAGGGTGCGCGGAATCGGCGTGGCCGACATGACCAGCACGTCGGGGTGTTCTCCCTTGGCCACCAGGTCGGCCCGTTGGACCACACCGAAGCGATGCTGCTCGTCGATCACCACCAAACCCAGACGGGCGAAGTCCACTTTTTCGGAGATCAGCGCATGGGTGCCGACCGTGAGCCTGGCCGAGCCCGTCGCCAGGCGCTCGCGCAGGCGTCGCTGTTCGGCCGCCGGCAGGCTCGAGGTGAGCATCTCCACCTCGATTCCGGCCGGCGCCAGCAGATCGCCGAGGCTGCGAGCATGCTGGCGGCAGAGGATCTCCGTCGGTGCCATCAGGGCCGCCTGAAAGCCGTTGTCCACCGCCACGGCCATGGCCAGGGCCGCGACGACGGTCTTGCCGGATCCCACGTCCCCCAGCAGCAGGCGGTGCATCGGCCAGGCCGCTCGCAGGTCTTCGCCGATCTCCTGCAGAACCCGCTGCTGGGCGTCGGTCAGGCGGAAGGGCAACCACTCGGCCATCCTGCGGCGCAGCCGGGGCGAGATGGTGTAGCCGCCCACGCGCCGTTCGGCCCGCCGTCGTTGCCGCTTGATGGCCAGGCCGAGTTCGAGGAAGAAGAACTCGTCGAAGGCCAGTCGGCGGTGGGCCGGCGTGCGGCGGGTCGCGAGCCGTTCGGCCGGGGTCGAGGGGGGAGGGCGATGAGCCTGGCGCAGGGCCAGGTCCCGGCTGATCAGCGACAGGCGCTCGAGCAACTCCGCGGGCAGGGGGTCGGCCACCGGCTCGAGGCCATCGAGGGCCTCGGTGATCACTCCTCGCAGGCGCCGGGGTGTCAGCGGACCAAGGCGCTCGTAGACGGGAATCCAGCCCAGCAACGCTTCGGGCTGCTGGCCTTCCCGGAGCACTTCGAATTCCGGTCCGTGGAGTTCGAGGCCACGACGCATTCTGCGGGGGGTGCCGTGGAGCAGCAGGCGGCGGCCCGGGATCAAGATCTCTCCGAGGTAGCTGCGGTTGAAGAAGACGACGCGGAGCGATCCGCTGGAGTCGTCCACCAGCACGGTGAACATCTCCAGTCCCCGATTCTTGGTGCGTGAGGTACTGACCTCGCGGATCACGCCCCAAGTGGTCATTTCGCGGCCTTCCCGCGCCTGGGAGAGGGGGCGCAGGTGCCGCCGGTCCTCCCAGCGGAAAGGCAGGTGATCGAGCAGATCGGCGACCCGCCGCACGCCCTTCCGGGCCAGGTCCGCCGTCCAGCGCGGTCCGATGCCGCGCAGGACTTCCACCGGATCCTCGAGCCGGTACCGTGCCTTGCCGCTCATGGGGCGCACGTTATCACGACGGCCCGGCGGGGGCCGGAGTTCAGTCCGGCGCAGACTCCATTTTCGAGGTCAGCGCGCCCCCGTCCTGCAGTCGCGTTATGACATGGCCGATCTCCAGGTCGGTGACGTCGCCGCTGTCGAGCCCTTCTCCGTAGCGGCTACCGTCGCCGAGCGCCGCCGGCAGGTCGAAGACCAGGGGCGTCACGGAGAGGTCGTGCCGGGGCGGTGGACGGGGGCCTTCGCGCAAGGCGCCTGGCGGTCCAGCACCCGCTGAACCCGGGGCCCGTGGCCTCGCTGCAGAGAGGCTGTTCGACCCGGTCGCGGGCTCGAGGCGCCTCATCTCGGCGCGCCGGGACGGCCTTGGGGGTGGCATGGGCCCGGCGACCTCTGTCCATGGGGCCAAGCCAGGGGTCGCGCGGGCGATCGGGCAACGGTATTTTGGGCCGGGGCAGGAGGCGGATCGTGGCGAGCCGGAAAAACCGGGTCATTTCTCTGGCGGTGCTGGGCACCCTGGTCGACGACCGGAGCGGCCTGGCCCGGGGGCTCGAGGCCCAGGGACTCGCCCCGGACGCGGCCCGGGCCCTGGGCGGTGCGGCTCTCGACCGGATGGGCCCGCTGATCGAAGAACTCGAGGCCTTCGTTCCCTGGGAGGTCCTGCTGGTCCGGGCCCTGCGCCTCGCAGCCGGTGAAAGGGGGCTGCAGCTCGACGAGAGCACGGCCCGGGCGGCCGTTTCACGGATGGCCGACTGGCCCCTGTTCGACGACGTCGTGCCTGCTCTCGCATCCCTGGCTCCCGCCTACCGGCTGGCTCTGGTCTCGAATCTCGATCAGCGTCGGCTGGAGGTGTTGGCCCGGCGTCTCGACGTCGGTCCGCTGCACCTGGTGGGTGCCGACAGGGTCGGTTGTTTCCTGCCCGAGCCGGATCACCTGATGGCCCTGATCCACGAGTTGGAAGTGGACGAAGACAGGGTCTTGCAGGTCTCCGCCCGGCCGATGGAGGACCTGCTCCCCGCCGAAGGGCTGGGGGTGGCCCATGCCTGGGTGCACCGTTCGGACGAGCGGGGACCGGGCGAGGTGGAGATCCAGATCGAAGCCGCCGATCTCGCGGCGCTGGCCCGTCGTCTGACCCGCCGCGGGCGCCGCCGCGGCTGAGTTGCCCCCGGCGCGGGGGGCGGCTACGATCGCCTCTCCCCCGAACCGTACCGACAACGCGAGGAGGAACGACCCGTGAACCAGGTGGCGGAAGGTGTGCACAAGGTAGTCATCCTCGGATCCGGGCCCGCGGGCCTGACGGCGGCGATCTATGCCGCCCGCGCCAATCTCGAGCCGGTGCTGGTCGAGGGCCTGCAGCCCGGTGGCCAGTTGACCATCACCACCGACGTGGAGAACTATCCCGGCTTTCCCGATGGTGTGATGGGACCGGAGATGATGGACCGCTTCCGCAAGCAGGCCGAGCGTTTCGGCACCCGCTTCATCCAGGGCGAAGCGACGGCGGTGCGGCTGGGCACGCGCCCGTTCGAATTGGAGATCGACGGCCAGCCCACCCTGCAGACCGAGGCCCTGATCATTTCCACGGGAGCTTCCGCCCGGCACCTGGGGCTGCCTTCCGAGCAACGCTTGCTGGGCCACGGGGTCTCGATGTGTGCCACCTGCGACGGCTTTTTCTTCCGCGATGAAGACATCGTGGTCGTCGGGGGAGGGGACACGGCTATCGAGGAAGCGACCTTCCTCACCCGCTTCGGCAAGAGCGTCACGGTGGTCCACCGGCGCGACCAGCTGCGCGCCTCGAAGGCGATGCAGGAAAGAGCCTTCGCCAACGAGAAGCTCTCCTTCGAGTGGAACGCGGTCGTGGAAGAGATTCTCGGCGACGACAAGGTCACCGGTATCCGTCTCAAGGACGTCAAGAGCGGTGAGACCCGCGAGCTTTCCTGTGCGGCGGTTTTCGTCGCCATCGGCCACGTGCCGAACACGAAACTCTTGCAGGGCCAGCTCGAGCTGAACCCTTCCGGCTACATCATCACCCGTCCGGATTCCACCTACACCTCCGTGGAGGGGGTCTTCGCCTGCGGAGACGTGCAGGACTGGACCTATCGCCAGGCCGTCACCGCCGCCGGCACGGGTTGCATGGCGGCCATCGATGCCGAGCGGTGGCTCGAAGAGCAGGCCTGATTCCCGCCGACTCCAACCCGCCGGGGTGCCGGGACTCCGGTCCTTGGGAAGTTCTGCCCCCCGGTGAGGGGAGCTGGTTCCCCCTGCGGGCCGCCGGTCGGGAGGGGCCGCTTCTCAAGGTGCGCGGTGGAGTTCCCGGAGAACGGATCGAGATCGCACTCCGCCCTGGGGATCCGGGCTGGGCCGATCTGCAAGGCGTGGTGCGGGCCGCCCCGGGACGGCGCCCGCCGCCGTGTCGGCTGGCCGATCGTTGTGGAGGCTGCCATTGGCAGCACATGGACGAGGCGACGCAGCGCCGCTGGCGCCGCCATCGCCTGCTGAGACTGCTCGACCAGGCGGGCGTCACCGGCAGCCTCGTGGAGGATGATTTGTGGGTGCCCCCGGCCCTGGGCTATCGCTGCCGGGTGCGGGTGCAGGTGGGACCGGAGGGCACGGTCGGATTTCACGGGCCGGGAAGCCGGCAGGTGGTCGATGTGCCCCGCTGTCCCCTGATGGCCCCCGACCTGGATCGAGCTTATCGCGCCCTGCGGGAGGTTCTACGGGCGGAACCGGTCGAGAGGGGATTGACCGGTGTGGAAATCATCGCCCTGCCCGGCGGCGGCGCCCCCCTCGCGCGTCTCAATCCGCGGGACCGGCCCCCATTCCGGTGGCGCGCACTGGCTCGTCGGCTGATCGGGGAGGCCGGCTTTGCGGGCGTGGACGTGCAGGGAAAAATGCGCCCGGAAGGGGCGGACGGGGCGTGGGGTCGTACGGAAAGGGGACCGGTGGCGGCGGCGGTGGGGGGCTTCGTCCAGGCTCACCTGGCGGCCGCCGAGGCGATGGCCCAATGGATCGTGGAGGCCAGTGCTGCGCGGGCGGGGGGGGGCATCGTCGAGCTCTACGCGGGCAGCGGTTTTCTCGGCTGGCGACTGGCCGCGGCCGGTGCGGACGTGGTGTCGGTGGAGGCCGATGCCCGCTCCGTGGCCGCCGCCGATCGGCTTCCCGCTCCCGGGGCGGGATCCTGGCGCCGGCAGGTCCGGCGGGCGGAGGCTTTTCTCGCTGACGGAGGCCGTGTGGAGACGATCGTGGCGGACCCGCCCCGCTCGGGGCTGGGGGCGGCCCTCGGGCCTCTCCTGGCGGCCGCTCCCGGCCGGCTGGTGTTGGTCTCCTGCTCGCTGGCGGGCCTGGCCCGGGATCTGCCGGCCCTGATCGAGGGCGGCTACCGGCCGACCCGCATCCGGCCCTGTGACCTCTTTCCCCAGACCCGCCACCTGGAGACCGTACTGCTCCTCGAGAGAAGGAGAATCAGAGGGCCTCGATCAGCGAAGTGAGAGTGGGCACCATGGTGCCCGTCGCTCCCTCCGGTCCCAGGTCACCAGCGCTGTCGCTCCAACTCGCGGGAGAGATGTCCAGGTGGGCCCAGGGGCGTCCGGCGGCGAAGTGTTCGAGAAAGACGCCGGCGGCGATGGTTCCCGCTTCCCGGCCCTTGCCCACGTTTTTGAGCACGGCGATCTTCGAGCGCACCTGGTCACGGTATTCCGGGTCCATGGGCAGCCGCCAGACCCGTTCACCCGCCCTGTCCGCCGCGGCCTCGAGGCGGGCGGCGAAGTCGTCCCGGTTGGCCATCATCGGTACCCGGATCCGGCCCAGGGCGATCATCGCCGCGCCGGTCAGGGTGGCGGCGTCCAGCACGTGGTGGGCCCCCTCCCGCACGGCCAGGGCGATGGCGTCGGCCAGGACCAGGCGGCCCTCCGCGTCCGTATTGGCGATCTCGATGGTGGTACCGTCGAGGGCGGTGATCACGTCACCGGGGCGGATGGCGTTGCCCGCCACCGCGTTCTCCGCCACGGCCAGGTAGAAGCGCAGATTGTGGCGCACCTTGAGGCCGCCGAGGGCCAGGGCCGCCCCCAGCACCGTGGCGGCGCCGCCCATGTCCTTTTTCATCAAAAGCATGCCCGCGGGCGGTTTGAGGTCGAGGCCGCCCGTGTCGAAGACGATGCCCTTGCCGGCGAAGGCGAAAAAGCCCCTCTCCCGCGGTCGGCCCCGGTGTTCGAGGACGATCATCCTCGGCTCCCGGGTGCTGGCCCGGCCCACCGCCGTCAGGGCTCCCATACCCATCTTCCGGCAGCGGGCGGCGCTCAGCACGCGGATCTTCATCCCCGTCGACCGGGCCACGTCCCGGGCGGCGGCCTCCAGCTCCGCGGGGCCCATGTCTTCGGCGGGAGTGTTGACCAGGTCCCGGGTGAGCAGGACCCCTTCGAGCACGGCGAAGGCCGCCCGTGCCTGGCGGCTCCACGCCGGCGAAGGGGAGACCAGGCCGACCTTGGGCAGGGGGCTCGGGTTTTCCTGGTACCGTTCGAAACGGTAGAGGGCCCGGCCGAGGCCCAGCACCAGGGGGCGGGCGTTGTCCGGCGCGGCGTTCTCGGGGACGACGGCGGTGGCCCGGGTGACGCCCTCGGCCACCAGCTTGCGCCCTGCCGCGCCCCAGGCGCGTGTCAGCGCTTCAGGGGCGTCACCGGCGGGTGGTTTGAGGACCACCAGCAGGTTGGCGGGATGCAGTCCGAGGCTGGGGATCACCGCCACCGAGCTGCGCTCGAATTGGCGACGCGCCTCACGGGCGATGGGGTCGGGCAGGTCGCTGCCTTCCATCACCACCAGGGCGCCCGGCCTGGCGGGCAGAGATCGACGCAGGGTGAGCCGGCCGCGGCCCATCATGACAGTTCCCCGGCCACCAGCGACCAGGCGTCGTCCACCGTGGCTCCCTGGTGCACGATGGCCCGCACGGCGCGGATCATCGCTACCGGGGCCCGGGACTGGAAAATGTTGCGTCCCATGTCCACCCCGGCAGCCCCCGCGGCGATGGCTCGATGGGCCAGTTCCAGGGCTTCCCGTTCGGGAATCTTCCTGCCGCCGGCGATCACCACCGGTACGGGGGTGGCTTCGATCAGTTTTTCGAAGCCCTCGCAGTAGTAGGTCTTGACCATGTGGGCGCCGAGTTCCGCGGCGATGCGGGTACACAGGCCCAGGTAGCGCAGGTCGCGCACCATGTCGCGCCCCACCGCGGTGACCGCCATGACGGGCAGGCCGTAGCGTTGGCCGGCGTCGATCAGGCTGGTGAGGTTCTCGAGGGTCTGCCGCTCATGCTCGGTGCCGACGAAGATCGAGGCGGTGATTCCCGAGGCGTTGAGGCGCAGGGCGTCTTCGATGGAAACCGCCAGGCTCTCGTTGGACAGGGCGCTGGCGCCGTTGTCGTTGGAGACGATGGAGGTGCCTCCGGACATGCGCAGCATCACCGGCACCCGCCGGGCGGGGTCGACCCCGTGGCGCAGGGCGCCACGGGTGAGCATCAGGGCGTCGGCATGTTCGAGCAGGGGAGCGATGGTCTCGCCGAGGTTCTCGAGCCCCGAGGTGGGGCCGAGAAAGTAGCCGTGGTCCACGGCCAGCATCACGATCTTCCCGGTGCGGGGGTCGATCATGCGGTTGAGTCGATTGGCCATACCCCAGTCCATGGTCGGTCTCCCTTCGATCGCGCCGCAAGAGTGGAGGCAGCGGAACACGCATCGCGGGATTGTACTGTGGAACGGCTCCGCCCGCGGGGCGTCAGCGGGGAAAGGCGCCGGGGAGGCCACCGTCGACGGGGATCACGGCGCCGGTGGTGGGCGTCTGGCGCCTGGCGAAGAAGAGCACGGCTCGTGCCACGTCTTCGACCCGGACGGGAGTCTCCAGCAGGTTGCGGCGCCGGTAGTGTTCGGGCAACTGGGCCGGGTCGAGGCCCTTGGATCGCGCGCGGCCGGGACCCACCTCCTGCCACAACTTGGAGGGTATCTCGCGGTCCCCGAAAACCGCGTCCGGACTGACCAGGTTGACCCGGATGTCATCGGGAGCCAGTTCGATGGCGGCGACCCGGGCGAGTTGGTGGGCCGCGGCCTTGGAAGCCGAGTAGGCCGAGAAACTCGCCCCGGGATCCGGTACGTTCTTGGTGGAGACCAGCACCACGTCACCGCCGGCACCCTGGACGCGCACCTGGCGGACGTAGGCTCCAAGCACGTGAAACGCGCCCAGGGCATTGACCTTGAAGACCGTTTCCAGCCGCCGGGGATCGATGCTGTCGATGCCGGCCACTTCTGCCATGCCGTGGGAGAGCACCAGCAGATCGACGCCTCCACAGGCCAGGGCGGCTCGGCCCAGGGCGCGGTCGACATCGCCGGGAACGCTGACGTCGAAGGGAAGGGCCAGGGCCTGGTCCTCCCCGGCCTCCCGCCGGACCCGCGCCACCGCCCGGGCCAGGCGTCGTTCGTCCTCCGCGCCGGGACGGTCGGCGAGGAAGACCGTGGCGCCCAGGCGGGCCAGGGCGGCCGCGATGCCGGCGCCGATGGCGCCGGCGGCGCCGGTGACCAGGGCGACGCGGCCTTCGAGGGAGCGCCGGCGACCTCGCTTGGCCTGCTCGAGGGGCCAGAACTCCAGCGCGTAGACTTCCGACTCGGGGGTCGGGTCGAAGCGGCCGATGGCCTCGGCCGCCAAGCGCGCGAAAAGGGTGCGTTCGGCCAGGCTCGCCGCGGCCCGCGCCTCCCGTCGGTTCGCCCCGCAGCCGAACAGGCCCACTCCGGGTACGAAGACCACCCGGGGCCGGGGATCGTAGCCTGGCTGGCCGGCCTGACCGCCGTTGCGGCCGATGTAGGCGTCGTAGTCGTTACGGAAAGCCTCGAGGGCGGCGGGCAGGTCGTCGCCTGGCCCCGCCAGGAACAGGGGAATCAGTCCCGTATGCAGGACGTGGTCGGGGGTCATCAGGCCCCGGCGGCACAACTCCCCGACTCCCGGGCGGTCGAGACCTTCGAGGAGGGCCGGGCTGCTGCGGAATTCGAGGACCGGGCGGATCGGCAGGCCTTCGTGTGCCGCGGCCCGGGTCAGCAGCCCGCGCAGCCGGGGGGCGAGGCGGCCGGCGGCCTGCTCGGCTTCCGCCGCGGCGGCGCCCTCCAGCGCCTGGGCGGGAGGACGGAGGTCCGGGTCGATCGCCTGGCGGCAGGCCTTTACGGCTCCGATCAGGCGGTCGTAGGCCTCCCGGGCGGTGGCGCCCCACGCGAACAGGCCGTGATGCCGCACGGCCACGCCCCGGAGATCCGGATCGGCCTCCAGGGTCGCGGCCACCCGCCGGGCGAGGGGCAGCCCGGGCATGGCGTAGTCGATCACCGCGAAGTGCTCCCCCAGGGCCCGGGCCAGCGCCTCGCCCCCTGCGGCCTGGTCGGCGAGCACCAGCACCGCTTCGGCGTGAACGTGGAGCACCACCGGGACCGCGACGCTGGCGTGGAGCAGCGTCTCGACGGAGGGGAAGCCGGCTTCGGGGTCGATCCGCGCCGCCTGGAGGGCTTTCCCGAGTTTGGCGGCGTCCATCTCGGAACGGGCGCAGAGTCGGCGCAGCCGCTGGAGGTCGAGGGGAACGAAGTCGTCGGGCGCGATCTGGCCCAGGTCCCGGCCCGACGCCTTGATCAGCAGGACCTCGGTCGGAGCGCCGAAGAGATCGTCCCGCCGGATCTTGATCGATGTGTTACCGCCGCCGTGGGAGACCAGCGCCGGATCGGAGCCCATCAACCGCGAGGCGTAGACCAGGGTGGCGAGATCCTCACCGCCGCGGGGAGCCCAGCGCTCGACGGCCTTTGCCGCCTCGTCGTCTTGCCACGCTGCAACCATGGTCGCGGGCTCCGGGGCGTAAGGTCAGTCCCCGTCGCCCGAACCCATGATTTCTTTGACGTTGGCCGCGTCGGGGGAGAAGGCCGAAGAGAAGAGGGTTTCGTTGCTTTCCTCTTCGTGGGGAAGATCGGAGAGGAGGATCAGGCGCTCTTCGTGATCGAGCTCGATCTTGTCTTCCAGGATCTCCTTGAAGACGACCCTCAGCGGCGGCGTGCCGGGCTCGTAGTCCACCAGCGGCGGCGAGCCGGCCACGATGCTTTCCCAGCGGCGGGCGACCACGGTGGTCAGCAGGAAGCGGTTGGGGATCTTCTTCAGGGCTGCTTCGATGGGCTTGCTCACGGCAAATCTCCCGGTAGGCGTTTCAGCGCGGATACTAGCAGGGAGGGGAGGGGGAGGCCAATCACCCTCCCGACCGCATCATGTCGATGAACTCCTGGTTGCTGCTCGTGGCCCGGAGCTTGTCGAGCAGCAACTCCATCGCTTCCATGCCGTTCATCTGGCTGAGCACCTTACGCAGAATCCACACGGCGTTGAGGGTGTCCGGCGGGAGGAGCAGTTCTTCCTTGCGGGTGCCCGAGCGGGTGGGGTCGATGGCGGGGAAGACCCGGCGGTCGGCCAGCCGCCGATCCAGGTGAAGTTCCATGTTGCCGGTGCCCTTGAACTCCTCGAAGATCACTTCGTCCATCCGCGAACCGGTCTCCACCAGGGCCGTGCCGATGATCGTCAGCGAGCCGCCGTTCTCGAGATTGCGGGCGGCACCGAAAAAGCGCTTGGGGCGCTGGAGGGCGTTGGCGTCGAGACCGCCGGAAAGCACCTTGCCCGAAGAGGGCTGGACGGTGTTGTAAGCCCGGGCCATGCGGGTGATCGAATCGAGGAGGATCACCACGTCGCGACCGGCCTCCACCAGGCGCTTGGCCCGGTCGAGCACCATGTCGGCCACCTGGACGTGGCGCGTGGCCGGCTCGTCGAAGGTCGAGGAGATCACCTCGGCGGCCACCTCGCGTTTCATGTCGGTCACCTCTTCGGGCCGCTCGTCGATCAGCAGCACGATGAGGTAGGTTTCCGGGTGATTGACGAGAATCGAGTTGGCCAGGCTCTGCAGCAGCATGGTCTTGCCGGTGCGGGGAGCGGCGACGATCAGGCCGCGCTGGCCCTTGCCGATGGGCGTGAGCATGTCCATCACCCGTCCCGTGAGGTTTTCGGGGCCGGTCTCCAGGCGGATCTGCTCCATCGGGTACAGTGGCGTGAGGTTCTCGAAGAGGATGCGCTCGCGGGATTTTTCCGGGTCTCTGCCCCCCACCGAATCGAGCTTGATCAGGGCGAAGTATTTTTCGTCCTGCTTGGGGGGGCGCACCTGGCCGGTGATCGTATCGCCGGTCATCAGCGAGAAACGACCGATTTGGCTCGGCGAGACGTAGACGTCGTCGGGGCTCGGCAGGTAGTTGTACTCGGGAGAGCGGAGGAAACCGTAGCCCTCCGGCAGCACTTCGAGGACACCCTCGGTGTAGATCGTTCCCTTGCGGTCGGTCTGGGCCCGGAGAATGCGGCAGATCAACTCCTGCTTGCGCAGGCCGGCAATGCCCTCGAGTTGGAGTTTTTCGGCGAGCGCGGTCACCTCGTCGACGCGCATGCGTGCGAGCTGGTTCATCGAGAAGGTGTTCTCGTGCTCTTTCGCGGACGAGCCGCCTCGAGCCTTGTCACCCATCGGATCCTCGATCAGGATTCTGCCGCAGGAAATCCCCCGACAGGGATCTCGCCAGGGGCCTGAACTTGGGTAAAAGGGGATGATTCAGGGAAGGGAGCGAATCCTAAGGCCTTTCCGGCGCCTTTGTCAACTCGGGGGGGGGCGGCTCCGCCGCCGCTCAGAAGGTGGTCGCGGTTCTGAAGGAGAAGCGCGGCGAGGTTCCTCCGGGCTCGCCGTTGGGATCCAGGGGCAGGGCCAGGTCCAGGTGCAGGGTGGTCGCCTGGGAGGAGGGAATCGCTTGCAGGCGCAGGCCGAAGCCCACGTCGGGGTGGACGCGGCCGAGGGTCAGGCTCTCGCTCTCGTCCCAGGCGGCCCCGAACTCGACGAAACCCACGAAACCGACCCGAAAGGTCTCGAGCACTTCCCAGGGGGTGAAGAAGCGGTGCTCCAGATCGATCAGCAGCCTGCGATTGCCGTCGAAGGCCCGGCTGCGATAGCCCCGCAACCCCGTCTCGCCTCCCAGCAGGAAGCGGGAGGGGCCGTCGAGGTTTTCCCCCAGGTCCAGGGCCGCGTGGACCAGGATCGTCTGGTGGGGTGTCAGGCGGCGGAAGAGCCGAACCTGGGCCGAGGTGACCACGTTGACCCAGCCACCCCGCAGACGGGTGCCCTGGTGGCTGCCCCCGATCTGCAGGAAGGCCCGGTCGGACAGGCCGAAGCCTCGTCGCCACCAGGCCCGCAGGCGGCCACCGGTGTCCGGAGAGCCCGGGGCGCTGACAGCCAGGGCCAGGCCCGTGTCCAGGCTCAGGTCCAGGTCTTCCACGCGTCGCGCGGTTTCCAGGTGCCAGGTGCGGCGGAAGTCGATGCGCTGCCAGCGCAGTGAGCCCCCGACCAGCAGCAGGTCGCGGTCGTAGGGGCGCCACTCCGGACGGAAAGCCGGACGGGCCGTGGCGCGGGTCCACCGCTGGCGGTCGGCAACTATTTCCACGCCCCAGCGGAACAGGCGGCCCTGCGCTTCGAGGCCGCGAGGAGAGCGTGCATAGCCCAGGCTCGCGGTGCGGGCGTCCACCCGCCAGCGATCGATGGCGGCTCCCTGTGCGTAGACCTTGTCTTCGCGGGTTTCATCGCCTCCCTCGAGGCTCAAGGCCCACTTCTCGTCGAGCTTCCAGAAGGGGCGGCGCAGGGCGAGCAGGCGCCGCCGGCCATCGGAGTTGTCGGAGTTGATGATTTCGGCTTGCCAGTGGGTTCCCTTGAGCGAGGGGTCGAGATAGCGGAGTGTGCGTTCCCGGCGGTCCTGGTCGCGACGGCCCGACCACTCCAGGCGTGCGCCGGTGCCCAGGAGGTTGACCTCGGTGAGGTGGAAGCGGGTGGTGGTTTTGCCGCCCTCGCTCTTGATGGAAAAGCCCGGTCTCGTGGACCAGGCGTCCTGGACGCGCACCCGGACCACGACACCGCCGTCCTCTTCGCCAATCGCCTCGACCCAGGCGTCCTGGACGAAACTCAGCGCCCGGAGTTCACGCTCGGCTTCCTCCAGGTCCTCCGGCCGGCAGGGATCGCCCACACGGAGGGTGAGCAGGGAGCGGATCGTGCGGTGGCGGGTCTGCATCGGGGCGTGCAGGCGATTGATCAGGTGGAAGATTTTGCGGTCCTTGCCGGTTTCCGCGGGGTTGAAAACCGGCAGGGTGGAGATTTCCAGCCTGCGTATCACCTGGCTGCCGTCGCAGGACTGGCCGCGGGCAGGGGCGGCGGCCAGTGCGAGGGCGAGACCGGCGGCCAGCAGGGGCCGGCCGAGGCACCGCATCGAGCCGGGGCGTCGCGATCTCACCCGGTCAATATAGGGCCGATCCTGAGCCGGGGCGGGGCGCAGGAGGAGGGAGGGGCGGGGCGGAGGGAGAGAGATCCAGCACGTGGGCGGTGATCCGGGCCCGGGATTCGATGTCCAGGCGAACGGCCGTCGCGGGCAAGGGGCCGGGGCCGGGGTCGGCCGGCCCCGGAGTGACGTAGAGGATGCCCCCGATCCACTCGGCGGCGGCCCGGTCTCCCTGGCCATGGACGATCACATCCGGAGGATCGGCGGCGATTCGCGTACGGACGGGGGGCAGCCACTCCGGCGGCCGGCCCGCCAGGTGGGTCAGGAGGATGCGCGCCGGTCCCACGGTAAGAGTGTCGATTTCGGGGAACCGGTCGCCCCAGAGCAGGTAGTCCTGTTGGTCGACCACGGCCCGCAGGGGCGCGAGGGCCCCCAGGGCTTCGATCACGTCGGCGGGCCCCAGGCCTCCCGCGTGAAGGATGACTTCCACCCCTTCCAGGCGCTGGCGCAGGGCGGGCAGGGCGCGGCGCGTGGTGGCGGCGACGATCCCCACGTGATGAACGCGCGGATGCATCAGGATCCCTGTTCGGGGGTGGACGGCCGGGTTTGCTCGAGAGCCCAGTGCAGGTAGGGAACGTGGACCGCGGCGGCCGGGAGCGCGACCACCTCCGGCACCTGGTAGGGGTGGGCGGCGACCAGGGCTTCGGCCAGTTCGGCGAAGGCCGCGCGGCGCGTCTTGATCACCAGCAGAGACTCGGGGTCTTCGTGGATCGCGTCCTGCCAGCGGTAGATCGAGGTCAGGCCGTCGATCACGTTGACGCAGGCGGCCAGGCGGCGCTCGACCAGCATGCGGCCCAGCGCGCGGCCCTGGGCGGCGTCGGGCACGGTGCAAAAGACGACGATCAGCTCTTCGTCACGGGTCTTGGGGGCAGTCATCGGGAAAACCTCCCGTGGGCCCTGACGCGGGCCTGTTGAAAATACTAGACTAAGAGAAGCGCCTGACCCCACCCCGGTCGGCCGTTGCCTGGGGCGCTACGCGTCGGGCACTGAGGAGGGACCCATGCCAGAGATCACTGCCGTCTACGCTCGTGAGATTCTCGATTCCCGGGGCAATCCCACCGTCGAAGTGGAAGTGGCGGTGGAGGACGAGATCATCGGCCGGGCAGCGGTGCCTTCGGGTGCCAGTACCGGCAGCCGCGAGGCCCTCGAGCTGCGCGACGGTGAACCGGCCCGCTACGGCGGCAAGGGGGTCCAGACGGCGGTGCGTCACGTCAACGAGGTGCTCGGGCCGGCCATCGAGGGACTCGACCCCACCGACCAGCGCCTGATCGACCAGACCCTCAATGACCGGGACGGCACCCCCAGCAAGCGCAACCTCGGCGCCAACGCCATTCTCGGTGTGAGCATGGCCACCGCCCGGGCGGCGGCGGGTCTGGCGGGCCTGCCGCTCTACCGCTACCTGGGCGGCGCCGGGGCGCGGCTGCTGCCGACTCCCCAGCTCAATATCATCAACGGCGGGGCCCACGCGGACAACAACGTGGACATCCAGGAGTTCATGATCGTACCCGTGGGCTTCGACGCGTTCTCGGAGGCGATTCGCTGCGCGGCGGAGACCTTCCACACCCTCAAGAAGGTGCTGCGGGAGCGGGGCCTGAGCACGGGCGTGGGTGACGAGGGCGGCTTCGCGCCCGATCTCAAGGCCAACAAGGAAGCGCTGGATCTGATTCTCGAGGCGATCGAGAAGGCCGGCTACAGGCCTGCGGAGGACGTGGCCCTGGCCCTGGACTGCGCGGCCAGCGAGTTCAAGACCGACGAGGGCTACCACCTGGCGGGGGAGGGGCTGACCCTCGGTGCCGAAGGCCTGGTGAAATACTACGGCAAGCTGCTCGACGACTACCCGATGATCGTCTCCATCGAAGATGGTCTCGACGAGTCCGACTGGGAGGGGTGGAAGATGCTCACCGACGCCCTGGGAGATCGCTGTCAGCTCGTGGGCGACGACATCTTCGTCACCAATCCGGAGATCCTGAGGGAAGGTATCGAGAAGGGTATCTCCAACGCGATCCTGATCAAGCTCAACCAGATCGGCACCGTCAGCGAGACCTTCGACGCGATCTCCATGGCCAAGGCGGCCTCCTTCGGTACGGTGATCAGCCATCGCTCGGGGGAGACCGAAGACACCTTCATCGCCGACCTGGCCGTGGCGGTGGGTGCGGGGCAGATCAAGACCGGCGCTCCGAGTCGGGGAGAGCGGACGGCGAAGTACAACCAGCTGATGCGCATCGAAGAGGACCTGGCCGACGGGGCGCGTTTCGCCGGGCGCTTTCCCTTCTGATCGTTACGGTCGAGGTTGTGGGAGAAGCACGATTGGATCGTCCTGACAGGTCCCGGAAGGCAGGAGCGGGCAGGGGGCGAGGCTCGTGAGCCACGCGCCCCGCACAGAGACCACGCCTTCACCGGCGGCCCGCTCGGCCCTGCGATGGGGCTTGCTGGTGCTGATCGTGCTTTCCTGGACCTACGCCCTTTTCGGCGACGAGGGCATTCTCACCCAGCGCCGCCGCCGCCAGCGGCTCGATGTTCTCAAAGAGCGGGTGGCCCGGGAGGCCGCCATCAACCGGGCACTGGCCGCCGAGGTGGAAGGCCTGGCCCATGACGACTTCGTCCTCGAGCGGGCCATTCGGCTGGAACTGGACTATCAGCGACCCGGTGAGACCGTGCTGGTGGTCGGCAGCGACGACCCCCTGGTTCCGGCTCCTGCCGCCCCCGGCTCCGCTGTGGCTCCCCCCCCGGGCTAACAGCCCTTCGGACTGGATCGGCGGGCCGCCGGGGGCCCGCCATTCATTGCTGTTTTGTTGACAACCCTCGTGCCCTTGGCTAGTATCCCGGTCGGCGCGACGCCGGAACGCGCCTTTCAGTCCGAACGGTGACGCGGGGTGGAGCAGTCCGGTAGCTCGTTGGGCTCATAACCCAAAGGTCGGGGGTTCAAATCCCCCCCCCGCTACCATCTCCAGACGAGATCCCGATCCCAGCGCCCGCGGGCGGCTTTCCGTCACCCGCGCGGCTTGCGTTTCACGGAGACCGGTGACCGCCCGGCAGCAGAACGAGGTACAGTGCCGCCGTTCACCGGTCGCTTCGCCCCCAGAGGGGCGGCTCGTCGACGCGGCGGGCCAGGGCGCGGGAGAAGACCAGCGCCAGGCCCGGCAGCGCGAGGAAGGCGGTGGCGGCGAACCAGCCCGCGTAGCCGAAGGCGGCGACGCCGAAGCCGCTGACGGCGCCGGTCAGGTCGCGGGTCGAGGCGAACAGGGCCGAGAGCAGAGCGTACTCCACCGCCGCGCGTTCCTTCTCGCAGACTCGCATCAGCAGGGCGAAAAAGGCGGCGGTGCCCAGGCCGCCGCAGAAGTTCTCCACCGTGGCGGCGGCGAGCACCACGTCCCGCCCGCCGCCGGCCAGGTCCGCCCCGGCGTAGGCCAGGTTGGAGCAGGCCTGGGCCAGGCCCAGCCAGAAAAGGCCGGCCAGAAGGCCCCATCGCGCCACGAACCAGCCCCCCACCCAGGCGCCGCCGATGGTGGCGACGATGGTCACCGGTACGGCCAGGGCGCCGATCTGGGAAAGAGAGAGTCCTCCGTCGACCCAGAAGGTGCGCACCATCGGCCCGAGGGCGGCGTCCGGCCACTTGTAGAAGAGCACCAGGGCGGCGAGAGACGCCGCGCCCGGCCGGGCCGCCCAGCGGGCCAGGCCGCGGAAAAGGGGCTCCCTGGCGCCGGAGCGGTCGATCTCCAGTCGCGGTGCCAGGGGGGCCGCCAGGCCGAGAGCGAACAGCGTGCCGGCTCCCAGGGCGATGGCCACCGGCCAGCCCCAGCGCGAGGCGAAGACCACCAGCAGCCCTCCCGCGAGCAGCACCCCCCCCCGCCAGCCGGCGACCCGCAGGGCGTTGGCGTAGCCCTCCTCGCCTTTTTCGAGGATGCCGATGGCATAGGCGTCGATGGCGACGTCGGCGGTGGCGGCCACCACGGTGAAGCCGCCCAGAAAGCAGGCCAGCACCGTGGCCGCCTCCGGTGGTACCAGGGCCATCGCTCCCAGGGCGGCGGCCGCCAGGGCCAGGCTGCCGGCGATCCAGGTCCGGCGGCCGCCCACCCGGTCCACCAGTGGGGCCCAGAGCACTTTCAGGCTCCAGGGCATGGCCAGGGCTCCCAGCGCGCCGATGGCCTCCACCGGAACGCCCTCTGAGCGAAGCCACACCGGCACCAGGTCCTTGAACACGCCGAAGGGGATTCCCGACGCCAGGGCGAAGACGCCGACCCAGGCGAAGCGGCGCAGGCGGGTCGCGGTAACGGTGGAAGGGGAGGGAGGCACGGTCATGGGAGCCGATGATACGGGAGGCCTCTCCGGAAGATCGCCTCCGCTGCGGAACAAAGTGCGCCGGCGGCCGTAAGGCTGATGCGGCATCCGGGTTCCGGGAACGGGCCCGAGCCGGCCCTCCCACCGGCACCAAGGAGAGCGACCATGAGTGAGGCGACCCTGACCGTCACCACCCGCAAGGACCTCGACCCCCTCTGCCCCCACTGCGAGAAGCCCATCACCGAGGTCTACTACAAGGCTACTGGAGTGGGGTGGTTCTTCTTCCCCCGTTCAGCGGTCTACTTCTGTCCCCACTGCCTGAAGGTCCTCGGCATGGCCCAGAGCAAGATGGCGTAGCCTCCGGCGCCGCTTCACAATGGCGCGTCGGGGCGCGGTCGCGACCGTCCCGCAGGGGGCCTGATGAAGCCGGGGAAGATCTGGGTCGACGCGGATGCCTGCCCGAAGGTGATCAAGGAGATCCTCTACCGCGCCGCGGAGCGCGTGGGCCTGCCGCTGGTCCTGGTGGCCAATCGGCGCCTGCGCGTTCCCGTCTCACCTTTCATCCGCTCCGAGCAGGTGCCGGCGGGTTTCGACGTGGCTGACGGTTTCATCGTCCAGCAGGCCCGGGCCGGCGACCTGGTGATCACGGCCGACATTCCCCTGGCCGCCGAGGTCGTCGACAAGGGCTGCCTGGCCCTCTCCCCGCGGGGCGAACTCTATACCGAAGAGAATGTGCGCCAGCGGCTGGCCCTGCGGGACTTCATGGACGATCTGCGGGGCTCCGGCGTCGACACCGGCGGCCCTCCCGCCCTTTCTCAGGCTGACCGGCAGGCCTTCGCCAATCGCCTCGATCGGCTGCTGGCCGGCTCGGTCCCCTGAAGCCGGCTCCCGGCGCACTCCCGGGCAAGGCGCGTGACGGGTTGATGGGGCGGGAGTAGTTTGTCTGGCCGGGCCTTACACATGCCCTTTGCAGCCAAGTCGGCCGAGGCCCTCGGTGCGGACAAGGGTGGCGTGCGCTCGCACCTGTTCCGCATCGATCCGGATGCGGACGCGCAGATGTTCACCGAAGAGGGCGGCTTCGTGAGACTCGATGCCGGCGACCAGGGTGCGGTCAACATGGCATTCGCCTGTCGCAGTTGCCACCAGAACGTCGATCTCGCCCTGCTGGCCCAGGAGGCCGACGCCTTCCACGACAAGCCCCTGCGGATTCTCGCCCTGGCACCCAGAACCCGCTGACGGCCTCGCGGGGTCGCGACCCTAGCAGCCCGTTGAAAAAGCGAGAATTCTCGCCCGAGAGCCAAACTTCGGATTCCGTGATTCACGGCCCGGGTTGTTGTCTTCGACTGACCGCCCTGTGAAAAAGGTGCTCCGCGCGCGTTGGCCAGGGGTGAAACAGGCGAACAGATAGCCGAAAATGCGCGAAAAAGCTCCGATGAGGCTTCGCGCCCCCTCCGCGTACTCCTTTGGCGTCCCCGTACCGAGGAGATCGCGCATCAGGATTCCCGGATTGAAGCCGGCGATATGCACGAGTAACCGTTTGAGGATATTCCCATGGTGGCGTAGGTGCGTTCGCCGCATGCCCCTGCTTCGAGATAGTGAGCCAATGGCCGCTCGAGCAGCTCACCCCGTTTGCGTAAGAGTCGTTTTCCTCGATCACCACGAACCTGTCTTCGATTCGCATACGTCGCGGCTTGGGCGTCCTTCTTGCCGATCCACTTTCGAGTGCCTCGGTCGGGCTCGGAAATGTAGGCCCGGTAACCCTCGTCGATCAGCGCGCACAACGTTCGTTTCCGTGGCAGCCCTTGTCTGCCACGACTTTTCGACCTGCTTCTCATGGATTTCGTCTTGGGTCTCGGGATCATCGGAAAGCTCATGAAGGTTCGACTGCGCGGCTTCGAGCGTGTCGGGCAAGCTCTTCGTGTCACCTTTTGCTCCGCCGTGCAACGTCACCGACAACACCGCGCCAGCGCCGCTCATGTCCACTGCATGCTCTGCTTTGTGCGAAAGATGCGTGGCGCCATTCTTCATCTTCATGATCTCGGCATCCGGGTCATGCGGATTGACCCACTCCTTGTTGGAACCCTTCTTCGGACGCTTCCTGTCCAGTTTCGCAAGATCTGAGCGCGTCGGGGTGCCGATTCCACTCTCACGGGCAAGATCCTTCAGATATTCTTCGTAGGTCTCGCCCGTGTCCCGACGCACGATGCTTCGAAGCGCTGCATTCGCTTCCAGCGTCGTCGCATCGACACCGAGGGTCTTGCCGTCGATCAGGCCGTGCGCTCCCAGAACGCCAAGGACCCAACGAAACACCGCATCGTGGACCTCCAGAGAAAGACGAGTGCGAATCCTGGAAAGCGAAGAATGATCGGGGATCGACTCGTCCAGGCCAAGCCCCAGAAAGCTGCGCAACGAGAGGGAATCGGCACAGCGCCAGCAAATGCCACGCTCCGAATCAAGCCGCTCGAAGTACCCAATCAGGAGCATCCGGAAGTACACGC